>NZ_JBRCEP010000053.1:0-11391 GCF_053491055.1 Gloeomargarita sp. | reverse complement strand
TTGCTCCCATGCTATTTAATGGTAGTTTAGATGCGGTGACTTTTGAGAGATGGTTAGAGGTGCATCTATTACCGGCATTGACGAGACTATCAGTGTTAATTTTAGATAACGCACCGATTCATCGTAAGAAACGGATTCGCGAGTTAGTGGAGGTGGCAGGGCATATTGTGTTATTTTTGCCAACTTATTCCCCAGACCTCAATGATATTGAGCATGACTTTAGCGCATTAAAAAGATTGTGGATGTATGCTCCTCCTGGCACCACCATTGATGAAATCATTCGTAATTATTGCACCAGTTAGTGTCGCATTCTAAACCGAAATGACTAGTTTATGGCATTCTCCACAGCCCTGAATACAAAACCCGTTTTGCTTCTGACCTGAAAAAAAGTCTGCCTCGCATTCCCTTTGCTCAGGACTTTTGGGCATTTAGCAGGGCTGGCAGAGAATTAGCACACTGGCATCTCAATTATGAAACGATCGAACCCTACCCCTTAGAAGAAGTTCAAACTCAGCTTAATTTAGATTCTCGCTCCTTTTATCGTGTCAGTAAAATGACATTTGCCAAAGATGCTAAAACTGTAGATAAAACTACAATCATTTACAATAGTAATGTCAAGCTAGTGGGCATTCCCCTTGAAGCGTATCAATACACAGTCTGCGGTAGGTCGGCGATCGAGTGGATTATGGAACGCTATCAGGTTACGGTGGATAAGGATAGTGGTATTCGCAATGACCCTAACGATTGGTCAGACGACCCCAGATATATTATTGATCTCCTCAAGCGAATTGTGCGAGTAAGTGTGGAAACTGTGAAGATTATAAATAACTTACCAAAAATTGGGGTTTGAAGCCCTGCTAATTCTTGGTGTGCAAAGTTTGTAGGTCATTTGGATCGGTGAGGGAGTGGTTTCTGTCTCTGCTGAAAAGTCGTTATGGTGGAAAAGGAGGATTGGAATGGGCTGACCGTGCAAGGGGATTTACGGTTGATTCTTGACCTGCTGATTGTCCTGGCGACGGCATTGGGCGGAGGACTGCTGGTGGGATACCTCAAGCAGCCGCCGTTACTGGGTTATATCCTTGCCGGGGTGGTGATCGGACCGGGGGGGGTGGCCGGGATTCGGGAAGTGGTGCAGGTGGAAACCCTGGCGCAGTTGGGGGTGACGCTGCTGTTGTTTTCCCTGGGAGTGGAATTTTCCCTGGGGAAGCTCCGCCGGGTGGGGGGGATTGCCCTGGGGGGCGGGCTGTTGCAGATGGGCCTGACGGTGGCGTTGACGGCGGCGGTGGTGTCGTTGACCGGGTGGTTGTCGCCGCTGGCGGGGGTGGTGTTGGGAAGCATTCTGGCGCTGTCTTCGACGGCGGTGGCGCTTAAGTCTCTGGCAGCAACCGGGCAAATGGAAAGTCTGGCCGGGCAGGCGATGCTGGGGATTTTGATCGTCCAGGATTTGGCGGTGGGACTGATGTTGGCGATTCTCCCGGCTTTGGCTGCTCCGGGTGAGGGTTTGGGCTGGGCGGTGGGACTGGCGGTGCTGAAATTGGTGGGGTTTGGGGCAGGAGCACTGGCGTTGGGACGCTGGGGCGTGCCGCCTTTGTTGCGGTTTTTGGCGCAGCAAGAAAGCCGGGAGCTGTTTTTGTTGGGGGTCATTTGCCTGTGTGTGGGAATTGCTCTGCTCTCGGAGGCGCTGGGGTTGTCTAGTGAAATGGGGGCGTTTGTGGCCGGGCTGATGATTGCAGATGTGGAATATGCAGACCAGACGTTGGATGATGTGGCGTCCCTGCGGGATGTGTTTGGGGCGTTGTTTTTCGCCAGTATCGGGATGTTGATGGACCCTAAATTCATCCTGACCCATGCGCCGTTGATTGGGGCGTTGGTGTTGCTGGTGATGCTGGGGAAATGGGCGGTGGTGGTGCCGGTGACCCGTTGGTTTGGCTATTCCTGGCCGACGGCGGTGCTGGTCGGCTGTGGGCTGAGCCAAATTGGGGAGTTTTCGTTTATTCTGGCGACGGCAGCGCAGGGCTTGGGGCTGATTTCTCGCCATATCTATTTGCTGGTGGTGGGGACGACGGCGATTACCCTGGTGGTTAGCCCGGTGCTGTTGCAAGGGGTGGTGGGGATGCTGGAACGGTGGCAGTTGGCGCTGCCTCCCCAACCGCTGGCGGTCGCCCCCATTTTTCGAGAGCATATAGTGATTGCCGGGTATGGGCAAATTGGCCAGGATGTGGCGCAGATTGTGGCGGCGCATGGCAGTTCGCTATTGATTTTGGAACAGTCGGCGCAGGCCATTGCCCAGGCGCAGGCGCGGGGCTTGCCCTACCTGTGCGGGGATGCGGCGTCTTGGGGAATTTTGCAGCGGGCGAATTTGCCGCAAGCGCGGGCGTTGGTGGTGACGATTCCCGATTTGGCCAGTATCCGGCTGTGTCTGAAACGGGCGTTGCAGTTGGCACCCCAGTTGGAGGTGATCGTCTGTGCCCCCCGCAAAGAACACATTGACGAACTGTACCGGCTGGGGGCGACCAAGGTGATTCACCCGGATTTTGAGGCCAGTTTGGGGTTGAGTAGCCATCTGCTTGCTCAGTTGGGGGTGCCTTTACACCAGATTCAGTTGGAATTGGCCGCCATTCGCAATCACCGCTACCAGGATTTGCAGTTGGTAGAACCGGCTTGTTTGTTGCCGCTGACGTCTCCGCCTGTGTCCTCGGCAAGTTAAAGTAATAGGGGGATGATCCTGACGAAATGCTTAATTTCAGGAATGATGCTCAAGTGACCCTGCCGCTGTTGGTTCTTGCTTGCACCTTATGAGTGATTTGGTGTGCCGTTTTGCGGTTTTGAGTGACCCCCATGTCACCACGCCTGCCACCTACCGCTTTTATCCGCATCGGCTCCACCGGCTGGAATACAGTATTCCCATTCTGGAAGCGGTTTTGGCGCGCCTTAGCCGGCAACCCTTGGATTTTCTCCTGATTCCGGGGGACCTGACGCAACACGGGGAAGCTGCCAACCACGCCTGGCTATCCAAGCGTTTGGGGCAACTGCCGTTTCCCTGTTATGTGATTCCGGGCAACCACGATATTCCCCCCGACCCGGAGGCAATCCCGGCGGCGGATTTTCCCGGCTACTACCGGCAGCACGGCTATCGGGATACGGAACAACTGTATTATGCCCAGGAGATCATGCCGGGCTTGGGGTTGATCGGATTAAATTCCAACCAATTTACGCCCCAGGGGGAATTGGTCGGGGCGATTGACCCGGAGCAATGGCGTTGGCTGGAACAGCTTTTGGCCAGCCGTCCCTGGCCGCATATTTTGGTCATGGTGCATCACAATGTCTGTGAACACATCCCCAATCAATCCCGCAGTATTCTGGGGCAGCGCTATTTGCTGAACCATCGGCACAAGTTGCAGCGGTTGCTCAAGCAGCATGGGATTTATGTGGTGTTTACGGGGCATTTGCACGTGCAGGATATTGCCGAGGAGGATGGTTTTTTTGATGTCACCACCGGGTCTTTAGTGAGCTATCCCCACGCCTACCGCTATGTGACCTGGCAAGCGGGGCAGATGGCGATTCGCACCGAGCGGATTACGGCCCTGCCGGAGGCTCCCAATTTGCTCCAGGAGGCGCGGCGGTGGATGGAGGAACGTTCGCCCCAATTTATGGTGCAGTTGCTCACCCATCCCCCCTTCAATTTGCCTGGGGAACAGGCGCAGGCGTTGGCGCCCCGCTTGGGGCATGTTTGGCCGGATATTGCCTGGGGGGATGCCCGGTTTGACCTGCCCGATTTGCCCTCGCCGGTGCGGGAATTCCTAGAAGCCTGTAGCGACCGCCCACCCCCGGACAACCAGGCGGTTTTATCCTTGCCGACGGGTCTGCCATGTTCCCGCCCCGCCCCAGTCTAGTGGATGTATTGACGGCCTACGAAATGGGACGCCGCCGGTTTGTGGGGGTAAATTTGAGTTTTGCGGACCTGTCGGCGCGGGATTTGCGGGGGGTGGATTTTAGCGAGGGAATTTTGGTGGGGGTGACGTTCCAGGGGGCAAATTTGGCAGGCGCCAAGTTCAAGCGGGCCAATCTCAGCGGGGCGAATTTGCGGCAGACTAACCTCACGGGGGCGGTGTTTGAACAGGCGGATTTGGTGCGCGCGGATTTAACCGGAGCGCAGTTGGGGGGGGCGCGCTTGCCGGAAGCGGACCTGGCCGAAAGTTGTCTGCAAGGGGTGGATTTCACCGGCGCCATGCTCCCCCAGGCGCGTTGTCAGGGCGCCAATTGGCGCGAGGCGGTGGGGATCGGGGCGGATTTGCGCCAGACCCAATTGGTGGGGGCGAATTTGGCAGGCACCGATTTGAGCGGGGCAGACCTCAGCCACAGCCGCTGTCAACGGGCCTATCTGCTGGGCGCCAACCTCAGCGGCGCCAATTTGACCGGGGCGAATTTCTACCAGGCAGATATGACCGCCGCAGTGCTGGACTGGGCGGAATTCTCCCAAACCATTCTCCCCGATGGCCAGGTGCGGGATAACCCCCAAGCCGGTGATGAGATTTGAACTCACGGCCGCTCGATTACGAATCGAGTGCTCTACCGCTGAGCTACACCGGCACTTAAGATATAAGAATATCATCAAAACGGGGCAGCAGGCGGCGCCATGAATCGAGACGAAGAGCGGTGGATACGCTGGCAGGCGGAAATCCAGGCTCCCTACCGCGGTCTGCGGCAGTTTATCTATCTGGCCTTTGCCCTATCCGGAGGGGTAGGGGCGTTCATCTTTGCCACGGACCTGCTGGCGGGGGAGGCAAATTTGCGAACTTTTGTAAACCTCCTGTTGCAACTAGGGCTACTGGCTGCGATGGTCTGGCTGTGGCGCTGGGAACGCCGCCATGGTCAACGCCAGCGGGAACAACTGCGGCGAAATCGGTTAAAATAGTATTTACACAAATTTAATGAATCGGGACGGCTGGTTGGCGTGGATGCGGTAGCGACAACTTCTCAATCCATTGACTATCCGCCGTGGTTACAGGAATTGCAGCGGCATCCCACCCCGGATACGGCCTTGATGACCAAGGCGTTTGCGTTTGCTGAGCGGCTCCACCGGGGACAAAAACGGAAATCAGGAGAAGACTACATTGTGCATCCGGTGGCGGTAGCCGGGCTGCTGTGGGAGTTGGGTGGGGATGCCCAGATGGTGGCTGCCGGGTTTTTGCACGATGTGTTGGAAGATACCCAGGTGACGGCTGAAACCTTGACCCAGGAGTTTGGCCCGGAGGTCACCCGGTTGGTCGAGGGGGTCACCAAGCTGTCGAAATTTAGTTTTTCCAGCAAGACGGAGCGGCAGGCAGAAAATTTTCGCCGGATGTTTCTGGCGATGGCGCAGGACATTCGGGTGATTGTGGTGAAATTGGCCGACCGGCTGCACAACATGCGCACGCTGGAATATTTGTCCCCGGAGGCGCAGGTGCGGATTGCCCGCGAAACGTTGGATATTTTTGCC
The DNA here is from genome assembly GCF_053491055.1 of Gloeomargarita sp. Lineage (NCBI taxonomy): Bacteria > Bacillati > Cyanobacteriota > Cyanophyceae > Gloeomargaritales > Gloeomargaritaceae > Gloeomargarita > Gloeomargarita sp. The sequence continues at coordinate 5,912 of NZ_JBRCEP010000053.1, read as the reverse complement.
CCTTTGGCCAACCGGTTGGGCATTTGGCGGTTTAAGTGGGAGTTGGAGGATTTGGCGTTTAAGTATTTGGAGCCGGAAGCCTATCGGCAGATGCAGCAGTATGTGATGGAAAAGCGGGCAGCGCGGGAAGAGCAAATTCAGCAGGTGGTGGCACAACTGAAGGCGCGTTTGGCGGAAGTGGGGATCGGGTTTCACGAAATCACCGGGCGGCCCAAGCATCTATACAGCATCTACCAGAAAATGCAGCGGCAGCAAAAGGAATTCCACGAAATTATGGACGTGTCTGCCGTGCGGATCATTGTGAATACGATTGATGAATGTTACCGGGCCTTGGCGGTGGTACACAACACGTTTACGCCGGTGCCGGGGCGGTTTAAGGATTACGTGGGCCTGCCCAAGCCCAACAATTACCAGTCCCTGCATACGGTGGTGATTGGGCCGCAGGGAAAGCCATTGGAGGTGCAAATTCGCACCCTGGCGATGCACTACGTGGCCGAGTACGGCATTGCTGCCCATTGGAAATATAAGGAAGCAGGCAGCGGGGCGAAACTCAAAAAGATGGATGAGCGGTTTACCTGGTTGCGGCAGTTGCTGGAATGGCAGCAGGAATTGAAGGACGCCCAGGAATACGTAGATAACGTCAAAGACAACTTTTTTGACCAGGAAGTGTACGTGTTTACGCCCAAGGGGGATGTGCTGGAATTGACGGCGGGGGCCACGCCGGTGGATTTTGCCTACCGGATTCATACGGAGGTGGGCAACCACTGTTGGGGGGCGCGGGTCAATGGCAAGCTGGTGCCGTTGCACACGCCGTTACGCAATGGGGATATTGTGGACATTCTCACGCGGGAAAATGCCCGCCCCAGTTTAGATTGGCTGAATTTTGTGGTTACCCACACGGCCCGGCATCGCATCCGCCAGTGGTACAAAAAACTCAACCGGGAAGACCACATCGCCCAGGGGAAGGCCCTGCTGGAGGCGGAGTTGGGGCGCACGGGGCTGGACAATCTGCTCAAATCGGACGTGATGGCCACGGTGGCGCAGCGGTGCAACTATGCCCAGGTGGAGGATTTGCTGGCAGCCTTGGGGTACGGGGAAGTGAGTTTGAACCAGGTGATTGCCCGCTGGCAGGAGGTGGTCAAACAGCGCACCCAGGAAACCGAGCCGGCGGCCGAGACAGAACTGCCCCCCCTAAGCAAATCCACCCGTACCGGGGAGGTGGCCGGATTGCATGGGCTGGCGCACCATCTGGCCCAATGCTGCCACCCGCTGCCGGGCGAACCGATTATCGGCGTGGTCACCTTGGGCGGGCGGGGCATTTCCATTCATCGCCAGGGCTGTGCCAACCTCAAAACCATTCCCGTCGAACGGCTCCTACCGGTGAGTTGGGCGGGGGTCACGACCGACCAGCAGTACCAAACCTACCCGGCAGTGATCCAGGTCACGGTGATTGACCGGGTGGGGGTCCTCAAGGACATCCTCAGCCGTCTGAGCGACCAGCGGATCAACGTCAGCGATGTCCACATGACTACCCACGCCAACCAAACGGCGGTGATTACCCTGCGGGTGGATGTGCGGGATGTGACCCAGTTGGAAACCGCCCTCAGCCACGTCCGCAAAATCAGCGATGTCCTGCACCTGCAACGGGTGGGACAGACGGCGCCCGCGGTGGAGTCATCCCCTTAGCCGAACCAGTGGGAAGGTTCCCGACCGGCTTCAACCACTTGGGGAATGTGGTGGCTGATCCAATCCCCCCGCTGCTGGAGAATTTCCTGAATCCCCTGATGGAGCAATTTCTCAATCTCTAAGCGGCGCGCTGTGCAGGAACGTTGCAGGGACCAGCTTGTTGCCTCGGTCACATACATCCCCGCACCCGGCAAGCGGTTGAGCACGTAGGCCACCAACTCCTGCCGCAATTCGGGAATCGCAAACGCCTGCTGGTAGGGATGATGGGGATAGTTGTCCAGCACCGCCTCCACTTCGCTGATGATTAATTGCTCATTCAGGTTTACCATGGTCTTGGTCATGACTGGTACCTGCACATTGGGTTCGGGGTTGTGCCCCTTGCTTTCATCCTGGCATAGGTATAAAGAGTGTGTTAAAAAATTTCACACACCACTGCCGGGAAACGCCCAAGGCCAGCGACGGCTAACCCCCACCAATGGGGAGTAACGCTGCCTTTGCCCCCCTACGGACAACCCCGACCTAGGACTGCCTGACTGCGAATGTATGTACAAAGAAATTCCGTAGCGCCGTCACCACTGGGGTTAACCCGCGATTTACATAAAAACAAATTTATTTAGTAAACTTCAGATGGAAGGTTACGAATAGTTGACAAGGCGGGGCATGGCGGCGGTCGGGCGGTTTGACTGGCGGGGTTACGGGATTCGTTACCAGCAGGCGGGCAGCCAGGGGGCGCCGGTGGTGTTGGTGCATGGGTTTGGGGCTTCTAGCGACCATTGGCGGCGCAATTTCGATGTTTTGGGGGAACGGCAGCGGGTGTTTGCCCTGGATTTGTTGGGGTTTGGCGGGTCGGCAAAACCAACGCCGGGAGCGGGCGTGGCCTACACGTTTGAAACCTGGGGGGCGTTGGTCGCCGATTTTATCCAGGGCGTGGTGGGGGCGCCAGCGGCAGTGGTGGGCAATTCGATTGGGGGGATTGTGGCGTTGCAGGCGGCGGTCTTGGCGCCCGCCTGGGTCACACGGGTCGTGCTGATCAATCCTTCGTTGCGGTTGCTGCACCGGCGCAAACGGGGACAGTTGCCCTGGTATCGGCGGTGGGGGGCGCCTTTGTTCCAAAAGTTGCTGGGCTGGGAGCCGTTTGGCCGCTGGTTTTTCCACCGGTTGGCGCAACCCCAAGTCATTCGCCGCATTCTCCGGCAAGCCTATGCCCGCCCGGCAGCCATTACCGAGGATTTGATTCGTACATTGTATGAACCTTCCCAACATCCGGGGGCAGCGCAGGTGTTTTTGGCTTTTGTCCGCTATAGCGATGGGCCGTTGCTGGAGGATTTATTGCCCCAGGTGAGCTGTCCGGTGGGGATGATTTGGGGGGAATGTGACCCCTGGGAGCCGGTGGCGTTGGGGCGCGCCTTGGCAGCGCAATTTTCCCAGGTGCAAGCATTTGTCAGTCTGCCGGGGGTGGGGCATTGTCCCCAGGATGAGGCGCCGGAGTTGGTCAATCCCTTGTTGTTGGCTTGGTTGGCGGGCTGAAGTTGTTTACTCTTCGTGCAGCGGCGGTTGGAGCAGCCGTTGTTTGCGACGACTGACGGCCCGGTAAATCCGTTCGGCGACCCCTGGCAAATGCCGTTCAAATTCCAGCAAAAACCGTTCGTCGTTTTCCTCATCGCCGGGGTCCTCGCCGGTTGCCAGAGTTTGTTGCAGGCGGGGAACGGCCTTTTCATCCACAATGCGTACCAGGCCGTGGACACAGCGCCAAAACTGGCGTGCGGTCAGGGGGGCATCCTCCAGCGGAAATTCAATGATGGCGCGCACTTCCCCGTCGCTGGGGTCGTATTCCCACTGCACCATCTTGGTTTCCCAGGAAATGGTCAATAGGGTCTGCAAAGCGGCGGCCCGGTGGGGGTGTTCTTTTAACCCGCTGAGCACCTGGGGCGCATAGAGCTTGAAAAATTCTCCCTCCTCCTCCAGTTGCATCACCAGGAACAGGGAGTCCAAATAGGTTCCCTTGACGCGGGTCAGAATTCGCTGTTCGGCCGTTTTCACCTCGTAAACCCACCCCACCTGGTCCAAATAACCGGCGATCTCCGTCAGGGTTGTGGCCATGTCCCTTGCTCCTGGTACACCCCCTTGTATCTTACCCTGAGGCCGCCGCCCAGCACTGTTCAATGGCCTCCCGGTAGGTGCTTTTGGGTTTGACCCCCCGCCATTCCTGCAGCCGCTGTTTGCGGTGGAATAGCTGTACTGTGGGGGTGCCGGTGATGCCCGCTGCCTGGGCAATCTCCGGGTCCTCTTCAATATCAATCACCACCAGGTACATCCGGTCGCGCAATTCCTGGGCCAATTTTTCCAGGATGGGCTTTAAGGAACGGCAGGGGCCACAGCCGGGCGCCTTGTACATCACCAACAGGGGCCTGTCGGTTTCGTGGTAGAGCTTGCGCAGGGCATAGCTCCCCGTGTGAATCGGCTGGTGGGGGTCAAAGGCCGCCGGGGGCGGGGGAACCGCTGGGGTTACCGACGCCGCCGTTGGGGCCGCTGGGGCACTGGCAAATTCCTGCACCAACTCTTGCGCCACCAACCACCGTTCCGCCGCCAGCGCCGCCATACAGCCTGTGCCTGCCGCCGTCACCGCCTGCCGATACTCGTGGTCCTGCACATCCCCACAGGCAAACACCCCCGGTACGCTTGTGGCCACCGTCCCCGGCTGGGTGATGATGTAACCCGCCGCATCCAAGGCCAACTGCCCCTGGAACAAATCCGTATTCGGGGTGTGCCCAATGGCGTAAAACAACCCGCCCACCGGCAAATCCTCTTCCTGCTGGGTGGGTTTCCGTCTCACCCGCACCCCTTGCAACCGGTCATGGCCGTACACATCCACCGCCTCCGTCTGCCAATGCACCGTAATTTTGGGGTGGCGCAACACCCGCTCCTGCATGGTTTTACTTGCCCGCATCCGCTCGGAACGCACCAACAGATGCACATGGCGCGCAAACTTCGTCAGATAAACCGCCTCTTCGCAGGCCGTATCGCCCCCACCGACGACCGCCACATCCACGCCGCGAAATAGGGGGGAGGCCCCATCGCAAATGGCACAGGCAGAAATCCCCAGATTCCAGAACTTCTCCTCCGAGGGCAAATGCAACCGTTTCGCCGTCGCCCCCGTCGCAATAATCACCGCATGGGTACGCACCTCCCGCTCCGCCGAACGCAAGACAAAAGGCCGCTGCTGCAAATCCACCGCCACCACATCCTCCGGGACCAACTCTGCCCCCCAGCGCACCGCCTGTGCCCGCATCCGCTCCATCAACTCCGGCCCGGTTATCCCCTCCGGAAAACCGGGGAAATTTTCCACCTCCGTCGTGGTCATCAACTGGCCGCCCGCTGGCCCACCCCGCGCCACCCCCGTAAACACCACCGGCTTGAGATTGGCCCGCCCGGCATAAATCGCCGCCGTGTAACCCGCCGGCCCCGAACCAATAATCACCACATTCTCCACCTTTGGGGTCTCCATGCTAATCCAAACTCATAACGACTATGAATAACAGTATAAGGGAGGGAGAGGCGGGCGACAAGGGAGGGATTTAGGTTATGATAGGGAAGCCGGTTTCGGGGCGTAGCGCAGCTTGGTAGCGCACCACTTTGGGGTAGTGGGGGTCGTGGGTTCAAATCCCGCCGCTCCGATAAGCGTTACAAGCGATTTCACGAAGGCTGGATGTAGGCAGGAAAGCCCCTTCAGCAACTTGCTATGGGTTAGTTTTGCGGACACCAGAAACGGCTTGATAAGGCACGGGTAACCGGCGCTTGGGGTGGTGGTAAACCAACCCAGAGGTCCGCGGTTGCGAAAACAACGGCAGGGCTACGAGAAGCCTCCGACTTTAGTCAGATGTAGTTTACGGTAGTCATTTCGGTTTAGAATGCGACACTAACTGGTGCAATAATTACGAATGACTTCATCAATGGTGGTGCTAGGAGGAGCATACATCCACAATCTTTTTAATGTGCTAAAGTCATGCTCAATAGCATTGAGGTCTGGGGAATAAGTTGGCAAAAGCAACACGATATACCCCGCCCCCTCCACTAACTCGCGAATGCGTTTCTGACGATGAATCGGTGCGTTATCTAAAATTAACACTGATAGTCTCGTCAATGCCGGCAATCAATGCACCTCTAACCATCTCTCAAAAGTCACCGCATCTAAACTACCATTAAATAGCATGGGAGCAATGAAATCC
>NZ_JBRCEP010000052.1:0-6411 GCF_053491055.1 Gloeomargarita sp. | reverse complement strand
CGATGTGATTCTCGATACCTATCCCTACAACGGGGCGACCACGACGCTAGAAGCGCTGTGGGTGGGAATCCCTTTGGTGACGCGCGTGGGACAACAATATGCCGCCCGCAATAGCTATAGTTTTTTGGTCAATTGTGGGATTAGCGAAGGGATTGCTTGGAATGACCGGGAGTATGTGGAATGGGGCATTCGCTTGGGAACCGATGCCCACTTGCGTGAGACGATCCGCCAAAAATTGTATTTGTCCCGCCGCACTTCTCCGCTTTGGCATGGCCGCCAATTTGCTCAGGAATTTGACCAGATGTTGTTGCAGATGTGGCAAAAGTATCGGGAAGCGCACGCGGGCGTTGCGTAGTTTCTCCAAGTACAAAGTTCAGAAATTGATGGCTGATGATGGGTGCGCAACATGGAGTTTAAGTTGGTTATTATTTGGGCTATATTCGCATCGGCGCAAGGGGATGGTGACCGGGTATGATGTTGGATGTCACCTTAAATATCTGGCGACAATCCCGGCCAACCCAGCCGGGACAGTTGGTGACCTATCCCATGCGGGGGGTGGCTTCCGGTTGGTCGTTGGTGGAACTGCTGGATGAGTTGAATGAAAGGCTGATGCGCGCCGGGGAAGAGCCGGTGGCTTTTGACAGCGACTGTCGGGAGGGCATTTGTGGCAGTTGTGGTGTGTTGGTGAATGGCAGGCCGCACGGTCAGGCGGGGGTGACGACCTGCCAGGTGTATCTGCGGCAGTTTCAGAGTGGGCAAACGCTGGTGTTGGAGCCGTTACCGGGGTTTCCGGTGGTGCGGGATTTGGTCGTCGATCGCAGTGCGCTGGACCGCATCATGGCGCAGGGAGGCTATATTAGCGTCAATGTGGGCAGTGCGCCGGAGGCCAATACGATTCCTGTCGCGCCGGAGACGGCAGAGCGGGCGTTGCAGGCAGCAGCCTGTATTGGTTGTGGGGCCTGTGTGGCAGCCTGTCCCAACGGCTCGGCGGCGTTGTTTGTAGGGGCGAAGGTGACCCATTTGAGTTTGCTGCCCCAGGGACAGCCAGAAGCGGGGCGGCGGGTGCAGGCGATGGTGGCGCAGATGGATGCGGAGGGGTTGGGGCACTGCTCGCATCACGGGGAATGTGCCGCTGTGTGTCCCCAAAACATTCCCTTGACGGTGATCGCCCGGTTGCGTCGGCAGTATTGGCAGTCCTGGTGGTAGGTTGTGGGGGTCATTACCAGTCGCCGCCATGCCCTGGTGCGCCATATCCGCCAGTTACACACGCCCAAGGGACGCCGGGAAGCGGGGCAATTTCTCCTGGAAGGAACGCATCTGATTGCGGCTGCCCTGGAACAGGGGATTGCGTTGCAATACGTTTGCTACACGGAATCTTGGGCAGAACGTTACCCCGACCTGGTGCATCGCTTCACAGCGCCGGTGGTGCAACCTGTAAGTCCCCAGGTGATGGAGGTTTTGGCAACTACGGTGCATCCCGATGGGGTCGTGGGCGTAGCGCCCTGGCCCCAACCCGCCCCCCTGCCATCGCCGGGGCATTTGAATCTTTTGGGATACCGGCTCCAGGACCCTGGCAATGTGGGCACCCTGATTCGCACGGGGGCGGCGGTGGGAGTGGCCCATCTCTTGCTGACAGAAGACAGCGTGGACCCCTACCATCCCAAACTTTTGCGGGCGGCGGCAGGACAATGGTTTCGCTGTCAACCTTGGGTTTGTTCGGACCCCTTAGCCGTCATGCAAACATACCAACAAAAGCAGGTACAGATCATTGCCACCCATCCCCAGGCCGAGTTGCTCTATTGGCAGGTGGATTGGTCCCAGCCTAGCCTGTTGTTGTTGGGGAATGAGGGGCAAGGGTTGCCGGAGTCGTGGCTGGAGCGGGCAGACCGCGTGGTGCGGGTTCCCCAGCCCCCAGGGGTCGAATCTTTGAATGTGGCCATAGCAGCGGCAGTCTGTCTGTACGAAGCGGTACGGCAAACCTGGACAAAATCCCAGAACTAGCGTATTATCAAAGACTGTTGCAAATTTGGTTGTTGCTATGAACGCCCAGGCCATCATTCGGTCGCTGGAAGCGCCCTATCTCAAGCCCGACCTTCCCCAGGTAGAAGTCGGCGATGTGGTTAAGGTGGGGGTGGTGATCCAAGAAGGGGGCAAGGAGCGGGTGCAACCCTACGAGGGGGTGGTGATTGCCCGCCGGGGTACGGGCGTCAATTTGAGTATTACGGTGCGCAAAACCTTTCAGGGGGTGGGGGTCGAACGGGTCTTTTTGCTGCATTCGCCCCGGATTGCCAGCATACAGGTGTTGCGGCGGTCGGTAGTGCGGCGCGCCAAACTCTACTACCTGCGGCAACGGATGGGGAAGGCAACCCGTTTGAAACAGCGGTTTACCTAGAAAAAGGGTGGCCTTGGTGGGCAGGTGGGGCTGAGGTCGCCGGCAATCCCTGGGGTGGGCTTGTGCAGGTGGCGTCATGGCCGGGAAGGGGTGGTTGCCGTTCTCGGTTCAGCGGTGCCGGCAATGCGCATTCGTGCCTGGTTCCGGCTCGGCGCTCCCCTGGCACCAGAAGGATGAGAGACGCCACCGATTTCTTGACATTTCTTCACAATTTATGGCTAGATAGCCAAGGGGGTTGCCGCCGGTGACCCGGTACAATCCTAATCTATGGTACGGCCTGGAGTCCTGTGGGGAGTAGGTGCGTTTTTATCCATGAGTCAACGCTTACCGGCCAACGGTCATTTTTCTCGCCGCCAGTTGTTGCAACTGTTTGGTGTGGGGGGGTTGGGGGCGGCGGTTGGCTATTCGCGCTGGGTGAAACCGGAACCGGCGGTGTGGCAACCGGATCGGGTGGCGTTGCCCTGGCGGTTGACGCAACCGAAGCGGGTGGTGGTGGTAGGCGGTGGTTTGGCGGGGTTGGCCTGTGCCTACGAGTTGAGCCAACGGGGGTTTCAGGTCACGCTGTTGGAGCGGGCGCCCCAGTTGGGGGGCAAAATTGCCGGGTGGCCGGTTGAGGTCAACGGGGTTACCTTGCAGATGGAGCATGGGTTTCACGGGTTTTTTCCCCAGTATTACAACCTCAACCGGCTGGTGCAGGAGTTGGGTTGTGAGGGCAATTTTGTTTCCCTGGAATCCTATGCGGTGGCCTACAAACAGGGCTATGCGCCGGAGGTGTTTCGTCCCAGCCATTCGGCCTTTCCCTGGAATGTGGTGGATTTGGCGCTGGCCTCGGCCAATCGCTGGCGTTGGGGGCTGAATCTGGCCAGTCCAGCGCATTGGGCGGTGTTTCGGGAAATTACCGGCTTTGACCCGGTGCGGAGCTATCAACGGCTGGATCACTTATCGGTGCTGGAGTGGGTGGGGGAGGATTTTCCCTGGGGTTTGTTTGATTTGTATTTTTTGCCCTTTGCTAAGTCCAGTTTGAATGCCCCGGATGTCCTGAGCGCCGGGGAGTTGATGCAGTTTTTTCACTTTTATTTCTTTGGCAATCCTGAGGGTTTGGCGTTTCGGGGCACCCGTCAGGATATGCGCCGCTCCCTGGTCGAACCGATTGCTGCCCGGATTCGCGCCAATGGGGGGGTGATCCGTACCGGGGTGACGGTCACCGCGGTGGAATGGCAGGGGGGGCAAATCGCCGGCCTGCAGACAGGGGGAGAAGGGTGTGGGGCGCCCTTTTGGGTGGCGGCTAATCCGGTGTTGCCTGCTGGGTTTTACGGGGCGGGGGATGCGGTGTATCACGTCCAGGGGCGCACGGCCCTGGGTTTGACCTGTCCGCACCAGGGCTGTACGGTGCAGGTGCAAAGCGATGGCGGCTACCGCTGTCCCTGTCACGGGGCGGAATTTACCGCGCAAGGGGAGGTGGTCAAAGGCCCGGCCACGCGCCCTCTGCGGCAATTTACGGTGCTGGCGCAATCGCCTGACCAGGTACAATTGGTGGCGTCCCAGGCGGCTTCCCCAGGGCAAGAGCGCCTTGAGGCGGATTACTATGTTCTGGCGACGGATGTCCCAGGGGCGCAGCAGCTCATCCGCTTGAGCCAGGGAGAACCCCACCCGCAGGTGGCGGCGCAAATTATGGGTTTGGCGGTGGCCGACCCGTTTGCAGTGGTGCGGTTCTGGCTGGATCGGGATTTTGCCTGGCCCTATAGCGCCTTTACCTCGCTGTCGGGGTATCGCTTGACCGATAGCATTACCTTGTACCATCACATTCAGGACGATTACAAGGCGTGGGCGCAGGCGACAGGCGGCAGTGTGGTGGAGTTGCACGCCTACTGCTACAAGGAAAAGGAATTTCCCACCCAGGAGGCGCTCTTGACCACCTTTGAGCAGGAGTTGTATGAGATCGTGCCTGCGTTGCGGGGGGCGACGATTCTGCACCGGGAGCTGGTCAACCAGAAGAATTTTTCTGGGTTTCCCCCTGGAAGCTATGCCCGGCGGCCCACCAGTGCGACGGCAGTGGCAAATTTGTTTTTGGCCGGGGATTGGGTGAAAATGCCTTTTCCCTGTGCGTTGATGGAGCGGGCCGTCAGCAGTGGCTTTTTGGCGGCCAATGAAATCCTTAGTCGCGAGGGATTGCAACGGCGTACCCTGTATTCGGTGCAGCCGCGGGGGGTGTTGGCGCTTTCGCTGGGTTAGACCGGAATGCCCCGGCAAGTTCCACCTCGGCCCAAGGGAGCATCTGCATGTACCAACCCGGAAAGGTCCAAATTCGGGCAGGATGAGCCAGAGGCTGGGGTAACGTTTGTCGCCGTAGGTTTTGTGGGTCAGTTGGCGCAATTTGGGGGATGTTCGGCGCACGCTGGTAAAGGTGGTAACGGGTATGGGCGCGCGGTACCCAACCGCCCAAGGAAGCCACCACCCGGTGGGTAGGCAGTTCCAGCGCGCCGGGGTCATTGGCCCTCTCCTTGCCAAAGCCTCTTAGAATGATGGTATCGGGAAAGGAACGCAGCACAATGGGCAAATGGAGTGCCCAAAAAATAGACCTCAACCAGGTGTACCCTTGCCCTTGTTGTCGCCGGGGCGGTCGCTTGCACCAGATTACCCTGACGGATGCCTTTGGCTGTGACCGCTGTCAGCAGATTTTTGTCCTGCGCGAAGCCGATTACGTCCTCGAACAGCTTAGCGGTGCTTATCCGGGGCAACGGGCTTGGTATTGGGATGGTCACTCCTGGCAACGGCTGTACCATCTCTGGGGCAGAATGACCCCTTTGCATGGGTTGTCGTTGTTGCTTGTGCGGTTGCCTTTGTTATTTCTTTTGTTTTTGCCCATCATTCTGTTGCTTGCCCTGGTTGGCTTGATCCAAATTCTGGCGACGTGGCTCAACGGGCGATAGTCATTAATTGCCCTGGGTTGGCAGGAACGATATGGTATGCTAAGCCTGTATGGGGCGGGCTTCAAGTGGTGCGATGAAGGCAGACAGGGATACGGTGGCCAGTGACCTTTGGTTGCGGGGATTGTTAACCGTAGCCTGGGCCGACGGGCATTACACCGCAGAAGAAAAAGCGCTGGTGCAGGATGTCTTAGGTAAGGATACGTTGGCAGATTTTCAACCGTTAGAACCCGCAGAATTAGCCCACTTTTTCTCGCCCGATGACCCCAAAACGGATGACTTTTTGCGGACGGCGGTGATGGTGGCCATTGCCGATGGCACCTACTCCGAAGCGGAAGACCAATTGCTCCAGGCCTTTTGTCAGGCGTTGGGGCGTTCCCCGGAACTGTTGGCTGGGTTAAAAACCACCCTTGTCAAACGAACCGAGGGAGAATGTGTACCGGCAAGCGAAACACGGCATGACCTGCTTCGCCCGGTGCGGCAATGGTTGGACAAAATGGAAATCCATGACCCCAAGGTGGCCCGTTTTCTCTGTCGGATGATTCCGGCCCAGTGTCCTTTTGAACGGGATGTGGTGTTATTTGGCCGGAAAATTGTCCACATTCCCCCCATGTGTAAACTTAATCCCCTCTACGAACAGTTGGTCGGTCTGCGTTTGCGTGCCCTTGCTTATCTGGCAGAACGGGGAGAAGATGTCCCCAATTAATGGGGAACCAAGCCTAGGGGAAGTACTCCCCCAAACACCTATCTGGATACTCTTTGGTGATGTCTCAAACCTTTAGCTGATGGTGTGCCAAAATTCCAACGTGCTTTGTCCCTGTAGGGTTCAACTCCGCAACAAAAGTCCATAAATTTGCGTCCGGCAAGCTGCTTAATGAGAGGATTTATTCAACACTTCTGGCTTCGTCCCTGTTTTTTTGCGGGTTATAGTCATTTCGGTTTAGAATGCGACACTAACTTGTGCAATAATTACGAATGACTTCATCAATGGTGGTGCCAGGAGGAGCATACATCCACAATCTTTTTAATGCGCTAAAGTCATGCTCAATAGCATTGAGGTCTGGGGAATAAGTTGGCAAAAATAACACAATA
>NZ_JBRCEP010000051.1:0-14386 GCF_053491055.1 Gloeomargarita sp. | reverse complement strand
ATGGTCTTATTTTGTCGCTGTAAGCAAAAGCATTTGGCGCAGGGTTTGCTTGTGGGACAGTCCCCGGCTGCGCAAAGCGTAGTACAGGGTTAAATTCCGCAAGAAATCCTGTTTACCCGTTTCGCCACTTGCAACTAAATTCATGCCATCGAGCATTTCAATCAGGCTGGCACTGATTTTTTGTTCTTGGAGTTTTTTCCAGATGGCAATGGCGGCATACCCCATTTCCTCGCGAGATTGCTGGTAATGCACCGACAATTCATCCAAAACTACCCGAAACCGCGCAATCGAATTGGCAGAAGCCACAGTCGGGTTGGATTGGTCGCTGCTGAGGAAGGCAAGTTGATATTCAATCGAACGTTCCACTTGCGCATATAGGGCCGGGGCAGCACCCACCAGACCCATCACCCCAACGGCCACCATCACCCCGTACTGGATGCCTTTCATCGCCTATTACTCCTCACAAGCCAGCGATTCTTTATTGCTTAGCTTAACAGCCGCCTTGGGAAATGTACAGGGCGGTTGCCAAGATGATTAAGGCGGGATACGGCCATTGCCTTCAGCAATAAGAGGCACTCCCTTTCCCTGAACCGTCGTTAAACCGCTAGAGTAGTATGTTGCCGTCGTTTGGCTCCTGCCATGTCTGCCTTGCCCCGTCCCCGCAAACGGCCTGTCCTGAGCACAAAGACCCCCCGCCCCGTCCGTGCTCCGCAGACACCGCCCCCCAAACCTGACCGGGACACCCCCCCCGACCTGCCCGACTATATTTACGGGCGGCATACGGTACTCACGGCGCTCGAACAAAAACAACCCCTCAACCGGGTCTGGATTCTTCCTTCCCTGCGTTACGACCACCGCTTTCAACCCCTGCTGACGCAAGCCCAGGCCCAAGGCACCGTCATTGACCAGGTAGATAGCACCCGCCTGGACCAGCTCACCCAGGGCGCCAAACACCAGGGCGTCGTGGCCCAAGTGGCTGCCTACCGCTACTGGGATTTGCCCCAGTTTCTCGCCCACATCCAGTCCCACCCCCACCCGCTGGTGGTCATCGCCGAGGGCATCATGGACCCCCAAAACCTGGGCGCCCTCATTCGCACCACCGAAGCCTTCGGCGGTCAGGGCCTTATCATTCCCCAGCGGCGATGCGTTGGTGTGACCAGTACCGTGGCCAAGGTGGCCGCCGGTGCCCTGAGCCATTTGCCCATCGTCCGGGTCGTCAACCTCAGCCGCACCCTCGAAGAACTCAAAGCTGCCGGTTTCTGGAGCTACGCCCTCGTCCCCGAAGCCACCACCCGCTTGGACCAAGTGGAATTTGCCCGCGCCGTTGCCCTTTTGGTCGGCTCGGAAGGCACAGGCCTCAGCCTCAACCTGCGCCGCCACTGCGACGTTTCCCTGTGCATCCCCTTGAGCGGCCAAACCCCTAGCCTCAACGCCGCCGTCGCCTGCGCCATCGCCCTCTACGAAGTCCGCCGCCAACAGCCCCCCGCCCGCCTCCTCACCAAACTACCCGATTGATACCGGCTGGTGATGGGTACGCTTCTTAAAATCGTTACAAAACTTTAAGAATAATTACAAAAATTTAGTATCACTTTCGGTAGAATCTAGGTAAAACGGTTTTGGTAAGGGGTTGGGCGGCGCAAGCAGTGGCGTAGTGGGTGGAATGTTTGTATGAGATTCAGAGATTCGTTTCGGGAATTGTTCACGTCCGTATTGGAGCGGGTTGGGTTGGCCTGGTGGGTAAAGATTCGCACTACCCGTCCTGCCTGTGAATACTACTTCGGGCCTTTTGCCACGCGGGAGGAGGCGGCAGCGGCGCAACCGGGTTATTTAGAGGACCTGTTGGGGGAGCAGGCCGAAGGGATCACCTGGGAAATTTGCCAGGCGCGTCCCCAGGTGCTGACCCTTGAAAACCCGCCGGAAGTGGCCGCCGCCAATGGGCATTCTGCCTGTCCTCAGGAACCTCGTCTGCCCTTGGGATAAACCCGTCCTTTCCAAGCGCTGCCCTGTCCCTGCCAATAGCGGCGGGCCGAATCCAGGGTCATCAGGGTGTACAACCCGGCGGCCAAGGGCAAGGTGCTGCCCCACACCGGCGGTAGTTCATACCAACGCAACGTGTGCCCGTACAGAAAACTCATCAGTCCCCAGGTCAGGGCGTTCACCCCGGCCAGCCAGGGGTTACCCCAAACCAGCCCCCAGAGCAACCCCACCGGCGGCCAGAGGTAGATAATTCCCATCCCCAACACCGTCCCGAGCAGCCACCACGGCGAGTAACCCAGTTGGGTAAAGGCTGTGCGGGTCACCATCGCCCAAACGCTGGCTAATGTGCCGTAGGGACGCACACTGTAGGTTGTGCGGGTCAACCCCAGCCAAATCCGCACCCCCAACCCTTTGACCCGTTGCGCTAGGGTGCAATCGTCAATCAACGCTCCCCGCAGACTGCCAAAGCCCCCCAATTGCGCCAGCACAGGGCGGGCCAACAAAATACAACCTCCTGCTGCCGCCGCCGTCGGGTGGGCCGGGTCATTCACCCAGGGGAACGGATACAGTTTCTGGAAAAAAAACACAAACGCCGGAATCAGCAGCCGGTCCCACCAGGACACACAGCGCAAACGCACCATCCAAGACACCAGCCCTAACTGCTGGGTTTCCGCCTGGGTGACCAACTGCCGCAAACTGTCCGGGGCATGGCAAATATCGGCGTCTGTAAGCAGAATGTACGTGTAGTGCTCCTGCGTTTGGATGGCCTGCCAGCCCTGCTCCAAAGCCCAGAGTTTGCCGGACCATCCTGCGGGCAAGGCCGCGCCTGTGAGGATGTGCAACCGTGCTGTGGCCCCAAACTGCTGCGCCAGGGCCATGGCAACCCCGGCGGTTCCATCTTCGCTTTGGTCGTCAACCAACCAGATGTCCCAAACGCCTGGGTACTGCTGTTGGAATAGGGAAGGCAAGGTGTGGGGCAGGGAATCGGCTTCGTTGCGCGCCGGAATCAGCACCGCCACGCCCGGCCAATGGGGCAACGGCTCCGGTTGGGCAGGCAATACCTGGTCGGCCCGCCAAAACCCACCCCGTCCCCACCACAGCCCCAGCCATAGGACGAGGGCTAGGGCGCTGACCCCGCCAGCAAGCCACACCATACGGACGTAATAGAAGCGACCGGAACCATTATCCTGCCCATGCGCCGCAATGACCTAGCCTACTACGACCAGCATGCGGACCAATGGTGGCAGCCAGGGGGCACCCTGAACCTGTTACAGTACCTCAACCCCGGTCGGTTCCAGTTTTTCGACCAATACGTACCGGATTGGCGGGGCATCAAGGTTTTGGATGTGGGGTGTGGCGGCGGCCTGACCTGTGAATTTCTCGCCCAACGGGGCGCGCTGGTTGCCGGCGTGGACCCTTCCCCCCGCTCCCTGGCGGTGGCCCAACAACACGCCCGCGCCCAGGGGCTGACCATTGACTACCGGCAAGGGGTGGGCGAGGCGCTGCCCTTTGGGGACGGGGAATTTCAGGTGGTGGTGTGCGTGGATGTGCTCGAACACGTGCAGGATGTGGCGCAGGTGGTGCGGGAATGCGGGCGGGTGCTGCGACCAGGGGGGCTGTTTTTGTTTGATACGATTAACCGCACCTGGAAGTCCAAAATCCTCATGATTTGGCTGCTGGAGGACCTCTTGCGCCAAATTCCCCAGGGGATTCACGATTGGGAAAAGTTCATTACCCCTGCCGAACTCACCGCCTGTTTGCGCCAGAGTGGTTTTGGGGAGATCATCTGCCGGGGCTTTGACCTTACCAACGGCAGCAATCCCCATACCTTGGTGGCCCTGGTGTGGTCTGGATTCCAACGGGCTGCCCGCCGCCCCTTTGCCGTGCAAATCAACGATGACCTGGATGTCATGTACATCGGCAAAGCCGTCAAGATGGCCGCCTAGGCGTGGCGGTGGTTCCGAAACATTAAACCCGTATAAATTACACCCGTGTTCCGCACGAGGGGGGCTAGAGTGTTAGCAGGGGTGGCTAGTGAGTACCAAAACCTAGCCCAAAACGGTTACCGGAAAACACTTTTGAGGAATTTGCTATGGTAACGACGCCGACAAAGCCAGAAGTGGGCAATCTGAGCGCTTTTGGGCCTGCCCGTTCCACCATTACCGGTACGCCTTTGTCGCCGCAGGAATTGCACCAAATGGATGCCTATTGGCGGGCGGCCAACTATTTGGCTGTGGGGATGATTTATTTGCAGGACAATCCCCTGTTGCGCCAGCCGTTGCAGCCAGAGCACATTAAAAACCGTCTGTTGGGGCATTGGGGGTCGAGTCCGGGGATTGCGTTTGTCTATACGCACCTCAACCGCGTGATTAAAAAATTTGACCAGGATATGCTCTACATTGTGGGGCCGGGGCACGGGGCGCCGGGGTTTCTTGGCCCCTGCTACCTTGAGGGCAGCTACAGCGAGTTTTACCCCAACTGCAGTCTGGACGAGGCCGGGCTGAAGCGGTTTTTCAAGCAATTTTCTTTCCCTGGCGGCATTGGCAGTCACTGTACGCCGGAGACCCCCGGTTCGATTCACGAAGGCGGCGAGTTGGGCTATGCCCTGTCCCATGCCTTCGGGGCGGCTTTTGACAACCCGAACCTGATTGTGGCGGCCTTGGTGGGGGATGGGGAGGCGGAAACGGGCCCCCTGGCGACGGCCTGGCATAGCAATAAATTCATTAACCCGCTGCGGGACGGGGCGGTGCTACCCATCCTGCACCTGAACGGCTACAAGATCAACAACCCAACGGTGTTGGCGCGGATTAGCCACGAGGAACTGGAGGCGCTTTTGCGGGGCTACGGTTATACGCCCTATTTCGTGGAGGGTTCTGAACCAGAGAGCATGCACCAGGCGATGGCGGCGACCCTAGACCACTGTATTACGGAGATTCACCGGATTCAGGCGGAAGCCCGCTCGACCGGGCAGGCCCTGCGTCCCCGCTGGCCGATGATTGTGCTGCGGACGCCCAAAGGGTGGACCTGTCCGGCCTATGTGGATGGCAAGAAAATTGAGGGGTTTTGGCGGGCGCACCAGGTGCCGCTGGCAGACGTCAAAAATAACCCAGAGCATTTGCGCGTTTTGGAAGCCTGGCTGCGGAGTTACAAACCGGAGGAGCTGTTTGATGAACAGGGGGCACCCAGACCGGAGGTGATGGCGGCGGCGCCCACCGGCACGAAACGCTTGGGTTCGACCCCTTATGCCAACGGGGGCCTACTGCGGCGGGATTTGCGGATGCCGGATTTCCGCGACCCCAAATATGCCATAAAGGTGGACAAACCGGCGACCGTCGCGGCCATGAACACCAAACCCCTGGGGGTCTTTTTGCGGGATGTGATGGCCTTGAATCCGCACCATTTCCGGGTGTTTGGGCCGGATGAAAACACCTCGAACAAGCTGGATGCGATTTATGAGGTGAGCAAAAAGTTCTGGATTGCCGAGTATTTCCCGGAGGATGCGGACGGGGGCGAGTTGGCAACCGATGGCCGGGTCATGGAATACCTGAGCGAGCACACCTTAGAAGGGTGGTTGGAAGGGTATTTGTTGACCGGGCGGCATGGCTTTTTTTCCACCTACGAGGCGTTTGTGCATGTGATTGATTCCATGTTCAACCAGCACGCCAAATGGTTGGATATGTGCCATCACATTCACTGGCGGCAGTCGATTTCTTCTTTGAATCTGTTGATTACGTCCACCGTTTGGCGGCAGGACCACAACGGGTTTACCCACCAGGACCCCGGCTTTCTGGATGTGGTGGTGAATAAGAGTTCGCGGGTGACGCGGATTTATCTGCCCCCGGATGTGAATTCCCTGCTTTCTTGTGCGGATCACTGCCTGCGCAGTAAGGATTACGTGAATGTGATCGTCTCCGACAAGCAAATGCACCTGCAGTATATGGATATGGACGAGGCCATTCGCCACTGTACCAAAGGGCTGGGCATTTGGGATTGGGCCAGCAACGACCAGGGCAGTGAACCGGACGTGGTGATGGTTGGCTGCGGGGACATTCCCACCCAGGAAGCCCTAGCGGCGACGGCGCTGTTGCGCGAGGAATTTCCCGATTTGAAAATCCGGTTTATCAACGTGGTGGATTTGTTCCGTCTGCAACCGGAAAGTGAGCATCCCCACGGCATGAGCGACCAGGATTTTGACAGTTTGTTCACGCTGGATAAGCCGATCATTTTCAATTTCCACGGCTATCCTTGGTTGATCCACCGCTTAGCCTACCGGCGGCACAATCACCACAATTTGCACGTGCGGGGCTATAAGGAGAAGGGGAGCATCAATACCCCGATGGAGTTGGCAATTGCCAACAACATTGACCGGTTTACGCTGGCGATGGATGTGATCAATCGGGTGCCCAAATTGAAGGTGGCGGGGGCGCATGCGAAGGAGAAATTCCTGAATATGCAGATTGACTGTCGCAACTACGCCTATCAACATGGGGTGGATATGCCCGAAATCGCCAACTGGCGGTGGCCTTTCTAAAGCGCGATGTCAGGGGGAGGAACAATTCACTCCCCCGCTTTTTTGTTGGGATGGGTGGGGGAGCAATCGTGCATGAAAGTAGCTGTCTTTAGTACCAAGCCCTACGATAAACACTTTCTCAATGCGGCGAATGCGGGCGTGGGGCATGAATTGGTTTATTATGACACTAAGTTGGATGCCAACACGGCCACCCTGGTGGGGGATGCCCCGGCGGTGTGTGTGTTTGTGCATGATGTTTTGAACCGGGCGACGTTAGAAATTCTTCGCCAATGTGGGGTGAAATTAATAGCGCTGCGGTGTACGGGGTTTAATCATGTGGATTTGCAAGCGGCTGGGGAATTGGGGTTAACGGTGGTGCGGGTGACGGCCTATTCCCCCTACGCGGTCGCCGAACACGCCGTGGGTTTGATCTTAACCCTCAGTCGCAAATATCACCGGGCGTACAACCGGGTGCGGGAGGGCAATTTTTCCCTGGATGGGCTGTTGGGGTTTGACCTGCACGCCCGCACGGTGGGGATCATTGGCACGGGGAAAATTGGCATGGTTTTTGCCCAAATTTTAGAGGGATTTGGCTGTCGGCTGTTGGGGTATGATACCTGTCCTAATCCTAATTTCCCCAAATTGAACCGTGCTGAATACGTCAGTTTGGATGAACTTTATGCCCAGTCAGATATTATTTCCCTGCACTGCCCTTTATTACCCGAAACCTATCATTTGATTGACCGGGCGGCGCTGGCCAAAATGAAACCGGGGGTGATTTTAATCAATGTGAGTCGGGGGGCGTTAATTGATACGGAAGCTGTGATTGAAGGGTTAAAATCCCGAAAAATTGGCGCCTTGGGGTTGGATGTCTATGAAGAGGAGGAGGGCTTGTTTTTCCAGGATTTATCCTTCCAGATCATCCAAGATGATGTGTTTCAACGGTTGTTGACGTTTCCCAATGTTTTGGTGACGGGGCATCAGGCATTTTTTACCCAGGAAGCGCTCACGGATATTGCTAAAATAACCATCAGCAATATCAGTGATTTCGCGGCGGGTCGCCCTTGCCCCCATGAAATTCGTTACACGCCTAAACCCTAGACTGCTGTGAGGTCATACAACGATGAACATTCATACTGTGGTGACGCAACCATTTGCCGGGCAAAAACCGGGAACTTCGGGGTTACGTAAGCCCACCAAAACGTTTCAGCAACGCAATTATTTGGAGAATTTTATCCAGTCGATTTTTCATACGTTGCCAGAGCGTCAGGGGGCGACGTTGGTTGTGGGGGGAGATGGTCGTTTTTATAACCGCACGGCGATTCAAACCATCTTGAAAATGTGCGCTGCCAATGGGTTTGGTAAGGTTTTGGTGGGGCAGGGAGGGATTTTATCGACACCTGCGGCTTCCTGTTTGATTCGCAAATACGGTGCCATTGGCGGCATTATTCTGTCTGCAAGCCATAATCCGGGGGGGCCGGATGCGGATTTTGGGGTGAAATTTAATATCAGCAATGGGGGGCCAGCACCGGAAAAAGTCACGGCGGCCATTTACGAACATACGCAGCGGCTGGAGTCGTACCAAATCTTAGAGGCGGCGGATGTGGACCTAGACAAACTGGGGGTTACGCAGTTGGGCACCATGCAGGTGGAGGTGATCGATCCGGTTGCCGATTATGCGGAATTGATGCAGAAATTATTTGATTTTGACCGGTTGCGGGAATTATTAACCAACGGCCAATTTCGCCTCTGTTTTGACGCCATGCACGCGGTCACGGGGCCGTATGCCCAACGCATTTTCGAGCAGATGTTGGGGGCACCGGTAGGCACAGTGATCCATGGGGTGCCTTTGGAGGATTTTGGGGGGGGACATCCCGATCCCAATTTGGTTTATGCCCATGAATTGGTGGCACGGTGTTTTCACGACCAGGGACCGGATTTTGGGGCAGCTTCCGATGGAGATGGGGACCGCAATATGATTTTGGGGCGCAATTTTTTTGTCAGCCCCAGTGATAGCCTAGCGTTATTAACAGCCTATGCTCAGGTGGTGCCAGGGTATCGGGATGGTTTAGTAGGAGTGGCGCGTTCGATGCCCACCAGTCAAGCGGTGGACCGGGTGGCCGCCAAGTTGGGGATTCGTTGCTATGAAACGCCAACGGGCTGGAAATTTTTTGGTAATTTACTGGATGCCAATTACGTTACCTTGTGCGGGGAAGAAAGTTTTGGCACCGGCTCGAATCATGTGCGGGAAAAAGATGGGTTGTGGGCGGTTTTGTTTTGGCTGAATATCTTGGCGGTAACCCAAAAATCGGTGGCCGAATTGGTAACGCAACACTGGCGCCATTATGGCCGCAATTATTATTCCCGCCATGACTACGAAGGGGTTGACCCGGAGCGCGCCGAACGTCTGGTGCAAAACCTCCGGGATAAACTCCCCCGTTTACCGCAACAAAAATTCGGCAATTACACGGTGCAATATGCGGATGATTTTCGTTACGAGGACCCGGTTGATGGCAGTGTGAGCGAACACCAGGGGATACGCATTGGCTTTACCGACGGTTCGCGTCTGATTTACCGCCTTTCCGGGACGGGCACGCAGGGGGCGACGGTGCGGGTGTACATGGAACGTTATGAACCAGATGTCCACAAACAGGGGCTGGATGCCCAGGTGGCGCTGGCGGAATTGATTGCGATTGCTGACCAGGTGGCAGGATTGCGGGAGATAACGGGTATGGAGCGGCCAACGGTGATTACGTGATCACGTCTGCAATTGTGATGCAAATCCTTGGGGGTTCCAGAAAGGCTGCCCCTTGTTTGGTGCGGCAAAATTGCGGTTTTTTCGTGGGGTGGGATGGCCGTATTTTTGAGAAAGTGCGTCGATGATTGGTGCGGATGTGCAGGAGGGTTGCGATGGCTTGGAGATAAATTCTCCCAGGGCTGTGTTGTGAGCCAACACCAGGTCAGGGTATTCCATGGGATGGTTTTGCCTGGCTGATGAAATTTCCCCAAAATACGCGCTCATTCCTAGAAGTTCTCCAGCCAATTAATGGTACATATCCTTAAAAAGGACATTTCCCTAGGTGTTATGGCTGGGTGGGGACGACAATTGGGGCGTTATCCTTTGTTGGCCGTTGGGCTGGTGGGCTGTAGTCTGCTGCTGGCCTGGCAAGGGCTGGGACATGGCTTGGGCGTGGGTATGGGGCTGGTCAGTGCGGTTTTGGTGCTTTTGTTGCTGCGGCAGCGTTGGTCTGGACGGACGCCAGAGGTGGCTGCCCCCCCTGCACATCCCCGTTTAACCCGGACCGCGGTACTGGGTTACCTGGAACGGGTGGCTCAAGAACTCAAAGACCTGGAACAGGAACTGGGAGAACCCCAAGCGGATTTGCAGGCGGCTTACCAGAAGTGTTGCCAAGCTCTGGAAATGCCTTTTTCTTTGGCCTGGGCCGGTACGTTGACCGATACGCCCCTGCTTCCGGAGGAATTTCCCACCGACACGGCCTACCCCGCCTGGGTGGTGTATGGGGTGGATGCCCCCTTGACGCCTGCCCAAACCCAAACCCTTGCTGCCTATCGCCGCCAAGACCAGCCCGTGCAGGTGGTGTGGTGCGCTCCCCCCTGGCAGGCCACGGACCAATACGCCGCCCTGGTGGACCAATTGCAGGCTCTGGGGTACACCCAACCGGTTGTGACGGTTATCCCACAACCGCCGGCGATTCTGGTGCGGCGTATGCAGCCGGACGGTTCTTGGGAAGAGTCATGGGAAATCCCACCACCTGTCCTGGATGAACTCGCCCAGTGGTTGACGCAGCGCTGCCAAGAACCCCACTGGCAGTACCAAGCGGTGGTGCGGCGGGGGCAGGGGTTGCAAACCGATATAAAACAACGGCAACAAACCTATCGCGAGCAGCAGGCGCGGCGGGTGATCCATCGTTACCAGGTGTGGGCGGCGGTGTGGGCAGGCGTCAATCCGGTAGCCAGTCTTGACCTGTTGGCGACAGGAGCGATCAACGCCCAGATGTTGGTGGATTTGGCGCAGGTGTACCGCCGACCCCTGACCCTCAACCAAGCTAAAGACATGGTACGCGCCCTGGGAGCCATGTTATTGCAGATGGGAGCCGTCGAAGCGGTTACCCGGCTGGCGAGCCTCTGGCTCAAATCCCAGGTGGCAACCTACGGGTTGGGGAGTGCGGTGCAAGCCCTCAGCGCCGCCTACTTCACCCATCTGGCAGGGCAGACTTTTTTAGAAACCCTGCAACAGCCAGAACGGGAACTGAACCCAGGGGTCTGGCAGTCCTTGAGGACACGGGTGCTGGCGCGCGCTACCGCTTGGCAGTTTTGGCAGCGGTTTATTCCCCAATCCCTGCCTTGGGTGGTGCCAAGCGGCGGTTAATCCCGTCTGAGGCGGGCAAAGGCTGGCAAGTGCTACATTTTTGGTTAAAATTTGGGGGAACGACCCAGGGGTGTGAGGCATGACAGCGGTACGGTCTGTGTGGGTGATGGGTGCAGTGGGATGCTGTTTACTGGCTGCACCGGCCCAGGCCAATACCCTGCTGAGCTGGCGGTTTGTCGGTCACCGTTTGGAATTTCGCACCGCCTTGCCCACCCAACCCCAAGTACAGATTCTTAGCGACCCCCCCCGGATTGTGGTGGATTTGCCGGGCACGGTCTTGGGTCGCTCCCCGGAACGTCAGGATATTCCCCAGACCTGGGGGCGGGAATCCCCAGTGCGGCAGATACGTCTTGGGCAATTTGACCCCCAGACCGCCCGTCTGGTGGTGGAACTGTACCCGGATTATGTCCTCACCCCGGAGCACATCCAGCCGCGCCGGATGGGGGGCAATCAATGGGTGATCGCCTTGCCCAGCACCCTGGCCCGCATGCCCTCCCCGGAAATGGCGACACAGGCGGCTGTGCTCGAAGGGGTGCAGGTGACGGAAATGGGGCTGGCCCTGCGGCTGCGGGGCAATACGGCAGCGGTGCAGGTGCGGCGTTCTCCCGACCGCCAGGAAATTTGGGTGGATATTCCCGCCAGCTTAGCGCCCCAATTCCAGACCGAGCTTTTGAATTTAGCTCATCTGGGCGTCTTGCGGTTCCAGGCACAGCCCCTGGCGGGCAATCCCGCGGTGAGCCGCTTGACCCTGTATGTGGATAGCCAGAGCCCGGATTGGCAGGCTACGTTCCAGGGGAATGACATTCTCCTGTTGCCCCAAAAGCCCAGCTATGGCCCAGAAGCGGTGACGGCACCGGTTTTACCCCGTCTGCGGCCTGGGACGACGCTGATAGAACGGGTCGAATGGGATGCCGCCCACCAACAGGTGCTGATCCGTGCCAACCGTCCCCTCACCTACAGCCAGCGTTGGGAGCGGGAACCGGGCTTAAGTTTTGCTTCGTTGCGGCTGGTGTTGGAATCGGTGCGTCTGTCTCCTCAGGCAGAACAGGGGCTAAAACAGCTTTCCGGCCTGGAGGTGGCGGTGGAAACGGTGGGGCAGCAGGTGCATCTTTTGTGGCGTCCCTCCCCGGAGATGCGGGTGATTGGCATTCAGGAGTTGGGTCCCCACCTGCTGGCGGTGCAATTGCTGCCAGCGGCGGCGCCAACCGCAACCCTGTCTCCCTTGGCGCGGTGGTTAAACCGTCGGTCTGGCGCAACGCCTCCTGTGGCGGTACCCCGGCCTGGCTATCCCACGTGGAACCCGCCCCAACCTACGCCGGGACGGGCGGTGGTGGTGCTTGACCCAGGGCACGGCGGCCCCGACCCCGGTGCCATCGGCATTGGCGGTCTGCGGGAAAAGGATGTGGTTATGGATATTGCCCGGCAGGTGGCGGCGCTGTTGGAACAGCAGGGGGTGCAGGTGGTGCTGACCCGCACGGCGGATGTGGATTTGGGGTTGGAACCGCGGGTGGCGCTGGCTCGCCGGGTGAATGCCACCCTCTTTATCAGTATTCACGCCAATGCCCTGAGCCTCAGCCGCCCGGATGTAAATGGCATTGAGACCTATTATTTCTATCCCGCCAGTTACGGGTTGGCCTGGGAATTACACCGGGCGATGGTGCAAGCCAGTGGGGCACCGGACCGGGGGGTACGGCAGGCGCGGTTCTATGTGATCCGCCATACCCCCGCAGACATGCCCTCGGTGCTGTTGGAAGTCGGGTATGTCACGGGGGCGACGGATGCGGCGCGGTTGGCCAGTGCGGAGGGCCGGCGGGCGATGGCCCAGGCAATTGCTCAGGGGATTGGGCGCTATCTCCGAGTGCGGCGATGAACTGGCTTGGCATCTACGACAGCGGTTTGGGGGGGTTAACCGTCCTGCGGGCGGTGCAACAGCAGTTACCCCAGGAGCCGGTGCTGTACTTTGGCGATACGGCGCGGGTGCCCTACGGGACGCGCACGGCAGCGGAACTGTTGACCTTTGGGCGGGAAATTCTCACCTGGATGGGGGAACAGGGCGTCAAGATGGTGCTGGTGGCTTGCAATACCAGTTCGGCGCTGGTGCTCGAGCAACTCCAGCGGGAATTTCCCTGGCCGATTTTGGGCTTGATTCTGCCGGGGGCGCGGGCAGCGGTGCAAACCGGGCGGCGCATTGGGGTGTTGGCGACGCCAGCGACGGTGCAAAGCGGGGCCTATCCCCGCGCCATTCGGGAGGCGTGCCCCCAGGCGGGCGTTTGGCAGGTGCCCTGTCCCGAACTGGTGCCGTTGATTGAACAAGGACGCAGTCATACGTTGGCGGCACGACGGCTCCTGCGCCGGTATCTGGCCCCCCTGTTGAGCGTGGACGTGGACACCCTCATTTACGGCTGCACCCACTACCCCCTGGTGGATGACCTGATTGCCGAGTTGCTTCCCCCCCACGTGCAACGCATTGACCCGGCCACCGCCTTGGTGCGGGCCGCGGCGCAGGAATTGGATGCCCTGGGGTTGCGCCATCATGGCAGCGGCAGGGTGCGCTTTGGGGTCAGTGGTTCTCCCCAGGTCTTTGCCCGGCGGGCACAACGGTGGCTGGGCAGCCTCCCGGCGGTGGAAGCTGTCTTTTTGCCCCAATGCCAGGAACTCCCCCTAGCCGAATAAACGCCATTGGGCCAAGGCGATGCCCAGTTCGGCGCCCAGCAAGCCACCTACGGCGCTGCCGAGGCAATACACCAAGGCGGTGCCGTAACGCTTTTGCCGCCACAGGCGGGAG
The DNA here is from genome assembly GCF_053491055.1 of Gloeomargarita sp. Lineage (NCBI taxonomy): Bacteria > Bacillati > Cyanobacteriota > Cyanophyceae > Gloeomargaritales > Gloeomargaritaceae > Gloeomargarita > Gloeomargarita sp. Next base: position 724 of record NZ_JBRCEP010000051.1, on the reverse strand, counting down.
GTATCCAACGTATAGGTAGAAAAGGTGGTATAGGACCCCAAAAACCCCACCGTCACCAGCCCATGCGCCCAGGACAGAGGTTGCTTGAGCACTGAGGCGCAAAACCCCATCAAAAACGACCCCGACAGGTTCACCAGCAGCGTGCCCCAAGGGAAATGGGTGCCCCAGCGTGCGGCCAACCCCACGATCAGGTAATGGCGACACAACGCCCCCGCTACCGCCCCCAGGGCAATCCACCAGGGCAACCACCAAGGACTACTCATGGGTTTTGCACCGCAGACCGGGCGCCCGCATGATTGGGAGTTGTCTGCAATAGCAATATTGTAGGGCGCCCGCTAGCCAGGCTAGACAAAAAACCCCTGGTGGGGACAGACACCCCTTAAAAGTGGCATACTCCCGTCTCTCGTCCTACGGACAGAGAGCGGACTTCTCGCTTCAACGGGGAGCTTCTGCAAGAACCCTCTGCGAGCAGACACGGGATGTCCCACCGCGTAGCCATACCAGATTCCGGCAACGCCGTTTTGTATAGCCAACCCTATTCTACCACGTGGGGGTGGCTGTATCCCGGTACCGTGCGGGGCTTATCCACCCCCACACCCCCGCGAGCTAACTAACCAAAAAAGATTTTTCCTGGTTGGGGGTTTGCCGGGGTTTTGTAGGCATACTGTACTGCTTCTGGGCGGGGATCAAAACTACCTGGCGAACGTTTTCTGATAAACTCTTA
>NZ_JBRCEP010000050.1:0-19253 GCF_053491055.1 Gloeomargarita sp. | reverse complement strand
TAGTTTTAAGGCGGTCACGGGTGCGGCAATGGTGCGCGTTCCCCCTGCGCGTTTGGGAATTTCAAAAGTGATATAGCGATGTTTTGGAGGTACGCGGTAGATGAGATGCACCAAATGGTCATCGCTCACCTGCAACAAACGCGCTACGTCCCGCGGCGTTTTCAGGGCGAGGAAGGCGGCCTTGAGTTCTTCAGGATTTGGGGGGGAATTGGCATATTCCCCCTGTTGCCAAGCGGACGTGACCGCTTGCTGCTCCGGGAGATGATGGGCCATTGACGCTGCTCCAAAAATTGAGAAAAGGTTGAGAAAAGGTGCTGTAGGCGTTATTCTCTTAGTCCCCAGCCTTGGGGGGAAGCAAGGGCGCAGGCGGCACCCTCTCCCTGCCCGGTCTCCTCCTATCCCTGCCGACGTGCCAGGTCGCAAGAACCTCTCCCCGGTCTTTTCCTATCCTATCCACCGGCCCGCTCAGACACGCAGACCGGGCGTTACAGGGCAAGCACCAAGGGTGACGAGGGTAGGTGCGTCCCGAAGGAGCAGGTGAAGGTTGTCGCGCGGGCATAAGGCGACCCTTACAGCTAACCGTCGCAGGATCAACAACGGCCATCAATAAGACCTAACAGCACCTACCCCTAACATAGCACCTCGTTGGAAACTGACCATTCAACTCGAACGCAGGACAACTTCCCCGTTTTGCACGGCGACCAATTGAATGTCCAAGGGGCCAGCGGTGTAAATTGGACGGCGCGCCACCGATTGCACCTGTACCACACCCTTGAGATTTTGCAACTGCTCGACAAATTGCACCAGCGCCACCTGGCTAAAGGAACCGACTTTGTTGGTCAACGGATCGGCAAGAATGCCACTTTGACGGGCACGCACGTTGGATGCCAAAAACAAACGGTCCAACTGGCTCATAATCGCAACTTCATCCATCGTGCCTAAGTCGAGGGAGATTTGCGCCACCACCGCCCCTGCCGGAAAAATCAGCCGATTGGGGGTGACATCAGTAAATACACCTACTTCTGGTTCGCCGCTGGAATAGTTGGCAGCAGCCAAAACCCGCACCACGTAGTCCCGGCCATTGCTGAGGGTGTTGACCAGGTGGTTGAGTTCGCTGCTGCTGATGCGAATCCGCGGGGCAGGGACATCGCGAGGACTGGCGTGGCTTAGGCAGACCTCGAGTTGCGTTTGCCGTTGCCCCAGACACCCGGCGACCCGGCTGGCTTCCTGCAGCGTCCGTTCAACCGCTTGACGCGCTAATTCCCGGTCGTAGATGGCGCGGACGGTGGCTGTGGCCAATACCTGTTCCCGGCGAATCGCCACATTGCCCTGGCGCAGTTGCCCGATTTCTTGCTCCAACCGCCCCCGCACCAGTTCCAACTGGGCAATCTGGCTTTGCAGTTTTTGGCCTTCTTGCCGCAGCCGATCCGCTTGGGTTCGGGCTTGCGCCACTTGGATTTGGGCCTGCTGCAGTTGGGCTTGCAGTTGGGCGCGATCCTGTTTTAACTCGCGAATTTGGGCTTCGAGGGTGCGGGATTCTTGTTCGGCAGTCGCAAGTTTTGCCAAGGCCTGCTGGTAATTGCGGTTGACTTGGGCCAGTTTGGCTTCAATGGCTTTGACGTTTTCGTTGGCAAGGCGCAGCTTTTCCTGAGTGCGCTGGAGTTGGTGGCGGGCAAGGGCCAATTCCGCTTGGGCCTCGTTTTTTTGCTTTTCTACCCGTTGCAAGTCTTCCTGAATCTGGTGCAAGCGAAACAGGCCGTCGCGTAACCGCTGGTCGGCAGCCAGCAAAACCCCCAGGGTGGTGGCAGAAATCACCCCACCTGTGACCAGGGTGACCAGAACCGCAGTGGTGCGGGGACGCAGTTTGAATAGCCGCCAACGGGCTTTGCCCACCCGGCTGCCAATGCGATCCCCCAAGGTGGCAATCAAACCCCCAAGAATGAGGATGACAACAACTAAGGTGTAACCGGCTACCACCTTTTCACCCCTCGCCGACCAGGGCCAGCAGTTCTGCTTCGCTGAGTAAAGGAATGCCCAATGCCACCGCTTTGTCTAGCTTAGCACCCGCTTCTGACCCCACGACCACGTAATCGGTGCGGTGGGTTACACTGGCAGCCACCTTGCCCCCTGCCCGCTCGATCAACGCTTTGGCCTGAGCACGTGTCAGATGGGGCAGCGTGCCGGTCAGCACCAGGGTTTTGCCCGCCAGCACCCCACCGGCGGGCGCCCCCGGTTCCTGGTGCAGTTGGAGTCCCGCCTGCGCCAAACGGGCAAGCAGGGCTTGGTTTTCCGCATCGGCAAACCAGGTGTGTACCGCCTGGGCAATCTCTGCCCCCACGCCGGGCAAGGCACAGAGTTCCGCTTCGCTGGCTTGGCTGAGGGCGCGGGCGCTGGGGAAATGGCTGGCCAACAGGGCTGCCGTACCTGCCCCCACATGGCGGATGCCCAACCCGTACAACACCCGCGCCCAGGGTTGCTGGCGGGAACGGTCAATGGCGGCGATGAGCTTGGCGGCGGATTTGGGTCCCCAGCGCTCCAAGGTCTGCAACTGTTCAACGGTCAAATCGTACAGGTCGGCCACCGTCGTTACCCAGCCCAGGGCCACCAACTGCTGCGCCGCCTTGCCCCCCAAGCCCTGGATATCCAGCGCATCCCGACTGGCCCAGTGGTTGATCTGCTCCCGGATGATGCCCGGACAACGCCGGTTCACACAGCGGGTGGCCGCCTCATCCGCCGCCTGCACTACCGGTTGGCCGCACTCCGGGCAATGGCTGGGCAAACGGTACGGCACCGCCTCCGGGGGACGCAACTCCCGCAACACCTGCACCACCTCCGGGATAATTTCCCCCGCCTTGCGCACCACCACCCGGTCGCCGATGTGGACATCCAATTCTTGAATCCGTTGCTGGTTGTGGAGGGTCGCCCGCGTCACCTGCGTCCCAGCCAAACGCACGGGCGTCAATTCGGCCACAGGCGTCAGCACGCCGGTGCGCCCCACCTGCACCGTCACCGCCTTTAGCGTTGCGATGGCCGTTGCCGCGGGAAATTTCCAGGCAATCGCCCAGCGGGGAGATTTTTGCGTAAATCCCAAGGCGGTTTGCATGGCCAGGGCATTCAGCTTCACTACCACCCCATCGGTGCCGTAGGGCAAGGTCTGCCGCTGTTTCACCCAGTGCTGGTAATAGGCCTGCACTGCCGCCAAATCCGGGCAGATTTGGGTATGGGGATTGGTGCGAAACCCCCATTGGGCCAGCAAGGTCAGCAGTTCCTGCTGCGTGGTGGCCGTTACCCCACTGCCTACCCCATAGGCAAAAAAATCCAACCGCCGTTGGGCCACGATCCGGGGGTCCAACTGACGCAGCGTGCCGGCAGTGGCATTGCGAGGATTGGCAAAAGGCGGCTCCCCCGCCGCTTGACGTTGGGCATTCAGGGCCGCAAACACCGGCTGGGGCAAAAACGCCTCCCCCCGCACCTCCACCCGCTCCGGGGGCTGGTCCGTCTGCAACCGCAAAGGAATCGTCCGAATGGTCCGCACATTGGCCGTAATCTCCTCCCCCGTCACCCCGTCCCCACGGGTAGCCCCCCACACCAACACCCCCCGTTCGTAGCACAAATTCAAGGCCACCCCATCAATCTTCAACTCACAGATATAGAGGTCCTGCGGCAACTCCCCCGACCACCATTTCTGCCAGCGCTCCTGCCAGGCTTGCATCTCCGCAAAGTCAAAGGCATTGTCCAGGCTGTAGAGGGGTGTTGGATGAACGATGGGCGGAAATTCCTCACAGGGCGCCCCCCCCACCCGTTGCGTCGGACTATCCGGCGTCACCCACTGGGGATAACGCTGCTCCAAATCCAGCAATTCCCGGTACAGTTGGTCATAGGTTTCATCCGCCATAATCGGCGCATCCAACACGTAATAGGCATGGGCCGCTTTTTGCAAGAGGGCTCGCAATTCCCGCAGGCGTTGTTCATCCCGTTCAGAAGGGTTTGCCAACTCCTTTGGTGGTTCGTCCATACCGGAACTGACGCTCTTGGTGAACCTATTTTTTGCCCGGCACCGAGCCTATTGTAACCCGTGATTTTGGGCCAAAAACCGCCGCCACAATTCCTGCCCCAACGCCGTCGCCTGCGGTAAATACCGGGCATTTGCCTCCCCCAAGTCCGCCGGTGCTTCTTCCCACCAGGTCCAAATCATCTCCTGCGTGACCTCCGGGTGAAACTGCACCCCCCACACCCGGTCCCCGTAGCGAAACCCCTGCTGCGGGTACACCCTACCGGTCAACAACCAGGTCGCACCCATTGGCAATTCATACGTATCCCCATGCCATGCAAAAAAATAACTCTCCTGCGGCAAATGCCCCACCACCGGGTCATAAATGGCCGTCTCCAGGCGGTCAATGGGAATCCAACCCCGTTCCCGACCATGCTGCCCCACGGCCACTTTTGCCCCCAAAAAATGCGCCAACATTTGCGCCCCCAAACAAATCCCCAATACCGGCAAATTTGCGGCAAAAATCCCCTCTAAATACCCATATTCCCGGCGCAGAAACTCATAGCGATCCTGCTCGTAGGCCCCCATTTCTCCCCCCAACAACACCACATGGGAATAATCCGGCCAATCCCAGCGGGGCGCCTCCCCCAACCACATCCGTACATAGTCGTAGGCCCACCCCTCCTGGTGCAACACCTGGGCAAAGGTCCCCAAGGTCACCTCCGGGGAATGGGCAAACACCAAAACCCGTTGCAGTAGTTTCATCCCCCCTCCTACACATGCACCGCAAAAAACGTCCGAAAAATCGCCTCATCCAACTGATTCAAGCCCACCTGCAAATGGTCCAAAAATTCGTGCAATCCCCCCTGGATAATCTCCTCAATCGTAATATATTCCAACTCCGCACACAGCCGCCCCAACCGCCGTTCCACCCCCATATACCTGTCATTGACCCCTGTGCCGGTAATCCGCGCCAACGATGCCTGCACCTGCCGCAGACAAAACAACACCGAGCGGGGAAACTCCCGGTCCAACAGGAGAAACTCCGCCACCTGCCACGGCGTAATCACATGACGCCCCCGCTTGCGGTACATCTCATAGGCGCTTGCCGACTTGAGCAAGGCCATCCACTGAATCTCATCCAACGTCGTCCCCACATCCTGCACCGAAGGCAGCAACACGTAGTATTTCACATCCACAATGCGCGCCGTTTTATCTGCCCGCTCCAAAAAGCGTCCCATCTGCCCAAAATGCCAAGCTTCGTTGTGGGACATGGTGGCATCCATCACCCCGGCAAACCGATGGCTTGCCAATTTCACCTCCTGAAAAAACCGATTCCAATCCACCTCCGGTCCGGCCTGCGCCGTCTGTTGAATCATCCAGTAAAAAGAATTCACTTCTTGCCACATTTCCGAAGAAATAATCTCCCGCACCGACCGGGCATTTTCCCGCGCCTTTGCCACACAGGCAATGATGGAATTGGGGTAATCCCTATCAAAGGTCAAAAACTGAATCACCTGTTCTTGCGTGGGCAACCCATAGCGCTCCCGAAACAGGGCAATATCCCCCGTGACCACCACCAACGGCTCCCACTGCGCCATCGTCGGATGGGGTAAATCCAAAATCAAATGCAAATTCACATCCACAAACCGCGCCACATTTTCCGCCCGCTCGATGTAACGATTGAGCCAATAAATCGAATTGGCCACCCGACTTAGCATCCCTTTTACTCCGCCAACACCCAAGTATCTTTACTGCCCCCGCCCTGGGACGAATTCACCACCAGCGAACCCTTTTTCAAAGCCACCCGCGTCAACCCACCGGGATGCACATAAATCTCCTTCCCAAACAACACATAGGGACGCAAATCCACATGACGGCCCTCAAAACGATCCCCCACAATCGTCGGCACCCGCGATAGAGAAAGCGTAGGTTGAGCAATGTAATTGCGGGGAAATTGTTGAATTTTCTCAGCAAACGCGGCCCGCTCCTGGGGGGTTGCCGTCTGTCCCATCAACATCCCATAGCCCCCCGATTCATTCGCCGCTTTGACCACCAACTCCTCCAGATGATTTAACACATATTCCCGCTCCGACTCCCGCCAGCACAAATAGGTAGGCACATTGGGCAAAATCGGCTCGGCGTCCAGATAATAACGAATCATCTCCGGCACATAAGCATACACCACCTTATCATCCGCCACCCCCGTTCCCGGCGCATTTGCCAAAGCCACTTTCCCTTGGTAATAAACCTCCATAATCCCAGGAATTCCCAGCAACGAATTGGGATTAAACACTTGGGGGTCAAGAAACGTATCGTCTATCCGTCGGTAGATCACATCCACCCGCTGTAACCCCCGCGTTGTCCGCATGTGCACATAGCCATCCACCACCACCAAATCGCCCCCCTCTACCAGTTCTACCCCCATTTGTTGGGCCAAAAAGGCATGTTCAAAATAGGCAGAATTGTAAACCCCCGGCGTCAGCACAACCACGCAGGGTTGGTTCAAATAACTGGGCGCTAAATACAGCAACGTTTCCAATAAATGACTGGGGTAATCATCCGTTGGACGAATATCCAGCATACGAAATAACTTAGGAAACGTGTTTTTCATCACCCGGCGATTTTCTAACACATAGGACACCCCAGAAGGCACCCGTAAATTATCTTCCAAAACCCACCATTTGCCCTCGTGATCCCGCACCAAATCACTGCCGGTGATATGACACCAAACACCCCCTGGCGGCGACAACCCCCGACAGGCCGGTAAATAGCCCTGGGACGAAACAATTACTTCCTCAGGAATGACCCCATCTTTGACAATTTTCTGCTCCTGATACACATCCTGCAAAAATAAATTCAGCGCCTCAACGCGCTGTTTCAATCCCCGTTCCAAGTAGGCCCATTCCTGCGCATTCACAACCCGCGGAATCACATCAAACGGCCAAATCCGTTCCCTTTGCGCCGGGTCGCTATAGACCTGAAATGTGACCCCCATTTGCATCAGAATTGCCTGGGCTGCCTGTTGGCGTTGCTGTAATTCGCCTGGTGGCAGTTGGTTGATACGCTCGACCAAAACCCGCACTTCTGGACGGGGTTCCCCCACACGGATAAACCATTCGTCATAGAAACCTTCCGGGTCGTAGGCGTTGAAATTCACAGGGCCATTACTCCCAGCAACCCGATGCGCGCCTCACGTATTATCTTACTTAACTTATCTTACTATCCTGGTGAAATTTTGCCTGCCCAATTCCCAGCCAATCGTCTGCCAATCATTCCAGGTATAGCTAGGTAGGTTAAGGTTGTCGCCTGAAGATTCATGGCTACGCCCAGCGACCCATAGCATGTCAACCTTTGTATGCTTAGCTATATTCATTCCCCATACCAATACACGACTTGCGAAAACCGATACATAGGATACATTGACCCCCTCTGGTCTGTGAAATTTTTATAAAAAATCATGCGTCACCGGCAGGACTCGTGTGAGCCATGGGGGTTTTATAAGTTACCTGGGGAAGAAGGCGGCACTTTTTTGAGGGACCAAAAGGGAAAGGTTTGGTTGGGTTCGAGGCGGACCCCTTGGACATCCCGATGGGCAAACACAAATTGCCGTTCTTGCCAGAGGGGAATGTAAGGCACATCAGCAGCCATGAGTTTTTGTAATTCTCCTAATAAACGCAACCGCTCGGTGGTATTGGTGGTGCGGCGACTCTGGGCGATGAGTTCATTGGCTTGGGGGCTGTAATAAAAAGAGCCAAACGTGCGGCTGGAACCCTCGATACATCCCTGGGCTACCGTGCCTTTGACGCAGCTCATAAACGGTTCTAAATAATTGTCCGCATCCAAAAAATCGGGATACCAATCCAACAAAAAGAGGGGATAAATGCCCTTTTCTAGGTTCTGATAGGCGGTGGTGGCATCCACCGGTTGGAGGTTGAGTTGTATGGGTAACTCCCGTTCGATGGCGGCTTTGAGCGTGGTGACGACCTGCATGTGGCTGGGGAGATTGCTGCGGTACCACAGGTCAATCCGGGCAGGTTGGCTGGGGGTAATGCCGACCTGGGCGAGCAATTCCTGGGCGCGGGTCACCGGCGACGCTGCGGTGGCAACCCGAAACACGGGCTGATAACCAGGGATACTGCTGGGCACCATGCTAAAGGCAGGTTCTACCAAATTCTGGAACACCCGTTCCTGGAGCAACTGCCGGGGCATGACCAGCGCCAATGCCTGCCGTACTTCTTTTTTGTCGAGGGGCGGTTGCGTGCGGTTGAGCGTAAGGTAACTGATGCCAGTTCCGGCACTGCTGACAACTTGGATATCCGGCCGGGCCTGCAGTTGGATGATTTGCTGCGGTTCCAGAAATTGGTAGGCCACATCCACGGCACCAGTTTGCAGGGCATTGTACAGATTGGCACTGCTGGTCAAAAACTGAATATCCAACTGGGCATTGGCCGGCGGCGTCCCCCAATACTTGGGAAACCGTTTGAGTTTGAGCGTATCCCGGCCAAAACTCACCAACTGATACGGCCCTGTACCCACAAACGTCCGGGGTTGAAATTGCCCTGGCCCAATGGTGTAGGCCTTGGGGGACACGGCGCACAAACCAGAAAAGGCCAGCAGTTGGGGAAAAGGGGCAAAGGGTTTGTGCAGACGAATGGTGAGTTCATAGGCGCCGGTCGCCCGGATGTCCGCCACCAGATTTTTTAGCAAGAAAGACGGTCGCCCCCCGTTGGCGATAAACCGTTGCAGGGAAAACCGCATGGCCTCGGCATTAAACGGCTCCCCGTCCTGAAACACCACGCCCTGGCGCAAGGGAATCCGGTAGGTCAAGCCATCGGCGCTCACCTGGGGCAGGGCGGTTGCCAGTTGCGGTTGCAACTCGGTTGTGCCTGGCTTGTAGGTGTACAGGCGGTCCCCCAGCGCCAGCAGGATATTCCCGGTGAAGACCGTGTAGGCATCCGCCGGGTCCAGGGTACTCACCTTGGCCGTCGTGCCGATGATGATTTGGTTGGGGTCCCGCTGTTGGGCAAAAGGAGGCGGTTGCGGCTGACCACATCCCACCGCCAACCCTGCCAGCAGCAGCCAACCCCAGCGCCCACAGAAACGACGGTTACTTTTGCCCTGGGGCATAGACGGTCCGACCGCCGGTTCCCGTGCCACCGCAACCCGGATTGTCCGTATTCACCACCCGCACCCGCATCCGCTCCAGCGCCTGCACAATGGGCACGGAGAATTTCAGCCCCTCGACCGCCGCCCCAAAAATTCCGGCGCTGTTGACCGCCACCACCGCCCCCCGATTGTTGAGCAGAGGGCCGCCCGAATTGCCCCCCAAAATTTGGGTATCGGTCTGGATGATGTGCCCGGCCTCAAAGGAATGAATCACGCTGATAATCCCCTTGGTAATGGTGTTTTGCTGCCCCAAGGGAGTCCCCATGGCAATCACCTCATCCCCAACCCGCATCTTGCCGCACAAGGGGACAGTGCCCAAATCGCTCACATCCCCCTGAATCTGCAGGAGGGCAATGTCAAACGGTTCATGGGGAATGTTGACGGCAGCCATCGCCGCCAACCCCCCCTCCATAATCCGCAGCACCCGCGCCGGTCGCCGGGTACGGTCATACAGCCGCACGGTCAAGGGAATGGGACGGTCTTCAAAAATCCGCCGGTCAAACCCCTGCGCTTCCTGGGCCACGTGCAGGTTAGTAATCACATACCCCTCGCCGATGTGAAACCCACTGCCCACCACACTGCGGGTCGGTTCCACCCGCATCGCCGCCGGGAGATAGCGGTTGACGATCTGGGCTGGGGTGAGAACCTGGTTGGGCACAGGCGTTCCGCGGATGACAATCTCCCGCGCAAAAATTCCCCGCGTCCCAGGCAGCAAGTTCGCCTCAGCCGCTGCCACCCGCCGTCCCCCGGAGCCTTCTTCCGCCTCCTCAGCAGGGGCGCCCTCATCCTGCAATTGGTTTTGGTAATAGCGCCGCAGTTGGGCCGTCCGCTCATCCTGGGGTGCCTTGTCCAACAACGCCAGCGCCTTGCGCCACTTGGCCTGTACCACCCGGTAATCCTCTGGTGTGGTCGCGGTCTGGGCAAACGCCGCCGCACTTTCTGCTTCCAACTGGGCCAAGGCCCGCCAATCCGTTGGGGTCGTCGTCACCGCAGGTTCCGGTGGAGTTTCTGGAGCAACTGCCTTAGCCGGTTCCGGCATGGCTACGCCCGTATGGGAATGCACCCCCCGACTGCCTTGCACCACCACCCCGGCAAAAATGGCCATCGCCCCCACCGGAGCCGCCAGCCAATACCACCGCCGCCACTGTACCTTCAACGCCATATTAATGTCCTCCCCGGGCTGCCAAATTCAACCGTTGCAACACCGTGCCAATCGGCACGGCAAACCCAATATTCTCCGCCCCCAACAGAGAACCCGCCAACTGGAAAAGCGTGGGATTTTTCACCGTGACGACCCCCACGACCGCACCCCGCTCATCCAACACCGGCGCCCCCTGGGAACCGTCACTGGTAGCCGCACTGATCTGCAACAGCGTCAGCCGACCATAGGGACGAATGCCCATGATCATCCCCTCCGTTGCCGTCACCGGCAACACCCCAATGGGATAACTCATGGTCAATACCCGCTGACCAATCTGCGGCAAGGCGGTCGCCACCGGCAAAGCGGCCAGACGTCGGGTATCCCCTTTTACTGCCAGCAGTGCCGTATCCGTGGTCGGGTCAAAATACACCAGCCGCGCCTGCCGCACCGACCCATCGGGCAGTTCCACCCGCAGGCGCATGTTGTTGGCATTGCTCCCTAAAACCAACAGCTCAGTACCAACACTATCAATCGCCGTCGGGATGCCGCCTAGGGAGGTTAGATTGGTGATGATGAGACCATTGCCCAGATGAAACCCCGTCGCCTGGCGTATGTCATAAAGCCGTTGTAACGGAAATGTCTCAAAGCTGGGGTTGCTGGGAATGTTCCCTGGGGAAGGTTGGGGCTGACCGATAGCATCATACACGGATAAAATCACCGCCACCGTAGCCCGCCGCGCCCGCTCGATCAGTTCAAAATTTGATAAAGGCGCCCGTCTTCCTGCGGCTTGCGCCACTGCCACTCGCTGCCCGGTCGCTCGCCCGCAAATCAGTTGAATATCCGTGAAGGTCAAGTCCTCTCGCCCGGTCAACTCCCGCACCGAACGCAGGTCGATCGGGTTACGGGGAAAAGGACAGATATTTTCCGCCACAAACGTATAAACATCCTGCACATTGTTGGGGGTCAACCGCTGCGCCAGGGCAGGCATCGCCATACTCCACAGGAACCCCAAGGTCAATGTTAGTGATGGTAGTGATCGCATAGAAAACTCCCTCGGATAGAGCTAACGGACGGGAGGAGCAGGGGGAACCACCACCGCCGGTACCGTTGGCGACGGCACAGATGGCATCTGCCCTTGCCGGGGCGCTGCCGGTTGCGCTGGACTTGTGGCCCCCGGCTGGGTTGGTTGCAGGGGTGCGACCGTCACCCCCGCAGCCCCTGGCGGACTTTGACTTTGCAAACTCGGTACCCGCGCCCCAATCGTGTAGGGATTCACCGGGAAATCCGGTTCTTGACCGACCGCCCGCGCCACCTGGGTACCATCCTGTTCAAAGACGACTACTGGTTGCAGCCCCCGCGTTTCGATGCGTTTGACCAGCACCAATCCCCCTTCCAAGCGCTGACCCGGACGCACATAGCGAGCCGACGCCTCGTTGGGGGTTTTGATAATCGCTTGCACTTGGTTGCCTACCTGCACCACCCCATGCACCATGATCATATTGGCAATATCGGCCCCTCGACCCGGAAAATCCGCCAGGGTGGAAGAAGCCGGGTCATAGGGAGGCAAGGGCGCATTCTGTACCTGCGGTAATGGGCCTGGCGGTGGGGCAATGTCAAAAGGCGGCGGTGGAATTTCTACCACTTCCTGGCCTGGCCGCGCCCCCGTTGTTCCCGGTGGGGCAAAGGGGTCCTCCCGACCGGGCATGAGCTGATCCCGCCGCTTGTTGGGGTCTTCGGAAGGAATCAAACCTTCTTGGGTCAACGGTGCTGCCGCTACTGGCGAGGGGGTAGGCGTAGCAACCATCGGGGTAGGCGTAGGCGATTGTTGTGAGGGCGTGGGTGCATTGTCGGTGGACGGTTCAACGGTCACGGTGCATCCCCCAAGCACCAGCGCCGCCAACCCTGTCCACGTTAGGCAAGCTTTGGTTCGCATCATAGGAGTTCTGCAACCTCACACCATTTTTGATCTCCACTATAACATTCAGTCCGAGAAAACGAACCCCTTACCCCCGCCCTTCCCGGGATTGTTCGTTCCCGAATTGTTCCATAGTCACTGTTGACTAAGTATAAAAGTATAGGTATTAAGTATTTAAGTAAGTATTAAGTATTTATTTTTATTACACAGCAGAATAGCTTGGTAGCTCCGTACTCCGGGGCGGAAAAGCCGTTAAGCAACTTGAGGTGCTTACCGATGTTGTAAGCATCAATGAGGCGTACCGTTCCCAGGTCGTCGCTTGAGCGGGCCGTCGGCCTTGCACCTACGACGGTGACAAACCCGACCGGTGCGTCCCTGCTGACGCGAACAGTAAAGAAGGAACGGTGTAGGGGTTGCGCGTCCGTTTGGGGACTGCGTCAGCATCCCCCGGCTTGAGGCGGTGGGAGTGTCACAAGTCCCTACCGTCGTGCGGCCTGCGCCAATTCTTCCCGCAAAATCTGCTGGTAAATCCAGGGCAGGAAAGGCGTCCAGCGATTCGATTCTCCCCCGTAGCCCAAACTGGTCCAGGTGCCGGACAACTCCCGCAAGACCACATCCAACTCCCCCTGCCGCAGGGTCGCTGCCACATCTACCCGCCAGGCTGTTGGGTCGCTCAGCCAGCCGTACACTACCTGGTCTTGAAACTCCGGCGCAAAGCTATAGCCTTGGGGATGGTAACGCTGCGCCTTTTCGTACCAGGTGGTGGAAAGAAGTTGATACCGCCCTGCTGCCGTAGAACACCACCCTGGCCGAATTCGCACACAGCGGTTGGGATGCTGGCGCAAATCCGTGACTTTTTCTCCCCCATAAAGGCGGTGGTAGGCGCCCGCACCATAGGCTTCACTGACGGCAATGGTGCGCATCAAGGCCCGCACGTAGGGGTCACCCCCCCGCATCACCAAAGGCGGCGCCAGCCAGTGGGTCACCAGCCGGGGAAACACCAACGGCCAACAACCGACGCCCAACCCTAAAATGACTGCCGTCCAAAACCCCTGTGGCCTTGGCTTGAGAGACTGGTGTTGGTTGGCCATTCCTCCTGTCACACCACAAAACCAGCCGTGAGCGCCGTCACGCTGCTAGGGTTCCCCGCCCTTTGCAGTCAAGCCAGAACCGGCCAAACGGTGCGCTGCGGCCCCTCCCTAGGACATGGCCTGGATCACGTAGTCAAAGTAATCGCCGGCGACCGCCGCATCCTCCGCATCCAACAGGGCCAGGGCCGCCGTTTTCAGACAGCGAATGGCATCGGCCATCCCCACCAAGGGCACGCCCAGGGAATTGTACATTTCCCGCACCCCGATAAGACCGATGCTCTCGATAGGTTCCTTGTCACCCGCGACGATCCCGTAGGTAATCAACCGCAAATACCAGCCGTAATCCCGCAGGCACAGGGCACGTTGGCGTTGGCCGTAGGCATTGCCGCCGGGGAGAATGTAATCCGGGTGCAATTGCCAGAGCTGTTTGACCGCTTTGTCAATAATTTTTTTCTCATTTTCCGCCAGGATGGTGGCGATGCGTAACCGCTGCTCCCCGGTGGCCAGGAAATCCTGAATGGACTGCAATTCCCCGCTGGTGGGATAACGCAGTTCCTCGTCCGCTTGTGCAATCACCTGTGCGACCAAAGCCATACCTAAAACCTCATGATTAACATTCAACAAGCCCACCTGTTCCACTTTAGAAATGAAGCGTGCCCGGCGGCAAGGGGGTCAGGGTAGGGTGGGGGCGGGTTTTTCCGGGTTCTCTTTAATCATGTACACCGACTGTACCTGTTTGGGGGGCAGGGGCAACGCTTCAATTTTCCCCGTGTCAATGGTGTAAACCACGACATCGGCCCGCAGGGTGTTGTTTTCCTGCTGGATCAACACATTCCCCCGCAGGGTGATGACCCGACGCCGGGTGTCGTACTCGGCCATCTCGGCCACTGCATCCACTTGGCGGCTGGGATAGACCAGACGGACATTGCCGCGGGCAACCACAATCCCGGAGCGGGCGTTGGCCTCTTGTATGTCGGAGGTGATGGTCAAGGGGCCACCGCGGTTGGGGGGGGGACTGGTCTGCGCCCACAAGGGAAGCCGGACGGCCACGGCCAGCCCCAGACTGGTCAACAACACCCCAAGCTTGTTCACGTTCATAATGGATGACAACGACGCTACTGCTTATGATAGATGACGCCTTCGGCCTGGGGTCAGTGCCTGTTTATCAGTGCCAGTGATACGGAAGTGGGCAAAACGGTGGTGACTGCCGCCTTGGCCTTGTGTCTGGGCGATGTGGCGGTGATGAAACTGGTGCAGGCAGGGTCAGGTGACCGGGAGTATTACCAACGGGTGTTGCCGCCCCAAGCAATTCCTGCTGAACTCAATCCCCTGTCTTTTGCTGCCCCTTTGGCGCCGCCCTTGGCTGCCCAGCGGGAAGGGCGGACGGTGGACTTGGCGGTGGCCTGGCAACAGTTGACCCAACTGCGGCAGCGGGTACCCCGCGTGTTGGTCGAGGGGGCAGGCGGTCTGGGTTCGCCCGTGACCTGGGAGTGGACTACCGCGACCCTGTGCGCCCAGTGGCGCTTGCCCACGGTGGTGGTGATTCCCGTGCGGTTGGGCGCGATTGGTCAGGCGGTGGCCCAGGTGGCGCTGGCGCGGCAGATGGGCGTGCCCTTGCGGGGACTAATTCTCAACGAGCGGGAACCCTTGACCCCGGCGCAACGGCAGGATTGGGCGCCTGCGGCTTGGATCGAACAGCTCACCGGCGTTCCGGTGCTGGCCCAATTTCCCTATGTGGCGGATATTTTTGACCCGGCCTGTCTCCAACAAGCCGCCTACGCTGCCGAACTCGACCGCTGCTGGGGCCATACCCGCCTTTCGGTTACACCCTCGCAAAAATGTGGTTAAATCGGAAGTGAATGCCAACCGGTAGGGCGTTATGACCAAAAAAGTATTGGTGATTGATGACAGCCGCGTGATTCGGATGCGGGTCAAAGAAATGATGCCCCAGGAAGGCATAGAATTGCTGGAAGCCCGGGATGGGGTGGAAGGGATGAAAATGATCCGCCAACATCACCCCAATTTAATCCTATTAGATTTCATTCTCCCCAAAAAAGGCGGGTGGGACATTTTTCAGGAAATTCAACAGGATGTTCACCTCCATTCCATTGCCCTGGTGGTCATGTCGGGGCGCAAAGAAGAAGTGGTTGAAAAAATTCCCGAACCGTTTGATTATTTTGCTTTTGTGGCCAAACCTTTTGAAAAGGCGGAATTATTTGAAGCGATTCGCTTGGCGACCCGTTTTGCGAGCGAGCGGATCAAACGGCAACAGCAGATGGCACCAGCACCCACGCCCGCCGGCGGCAGTTGGGAAGCACGGGTACAAGCTTTGGAAACACAAGTGGCGCAACTGCGCAGCGAATTACAATCCCTACGTACCTGGATACAAGAACGGCTGGGCAGTTGACCCCAATTTTACCTCCTGGCCGTAAGTGGGTGGGGCGTTGGGCCAGAATTGCCATGATGCAGGCGCGCAAAAAGGCTGCTTAAGCTCTTCCTTGACCCAGGGAACCGAGCGAGGTAAGATAAATGCCGAGTTTGGTAGGGTAAAGTGCAACGATTAAACGTTTATTTTCGTTGTGATGATGAGTTTTGACCTGCTGGTGTGTGACTGTTATACGGCCTTAGAAATTGTGAGAAATAATGCCTGTGTACCCAATCTCATTTCCATTTCTGACCCGGAAAATCCCACATTTCCGCAACCGCCGGCCAATGTTTCACACTATCTCGATTTGCGTTTTCATGATATTAATGCCCCGGAAGCAAATTTGATTCCCCCGGACCGGTCCCACATTGACCAAATCATCACCTGGTCGCGTCAGTATCAGGAAGGGATGATTGTGATTCATTGCGGCGCTGGGGTGAGTCGTAGCACGGCAGCAACGCTCATTTTTCTTTGTGAACGTGGGATGTCCCCCGAACAGGCCGTCACTTATCTGAGTCTGATCAAACCCAAAGCCCATCCCAATCGGCTGATGCTCGAACTATACAATAATTCTGATTTGATCCTGGCAACCAAAAGGGTGTTTTGGGATTATTGGGAGGCTCGGTATGAAGCCATTTCTTGAGTATTTCTAACCTGGTACAATTCATCGTTTGCCAAAAGGGGAATGTCTTTTCGGTCGGCAGGGGCGGGCGTCAGAAGTTTGGCCGGGGGTAGGTTATATTTTTAGGAAGCGCGTTAATTTCAGGTATGACCATGTGGCGGCCCCGGCGTTGGTATCAGCAGTTGGCTAAGGTCTTCACGTCTCAACCATCTAACCCGCAAATGCTCGCAGAACTTGAGCAACTCCGGCAAATTCAGATGGGTTTGCATGCCGAATCACAACTGGATACGCCCTATGTGGTGCTGGTGATTGGTTCTTGCGTCATTGCTACGTTGGGGTTGCTTGCCAATAGTGCGGCGGTGATCATTGGGGCGATGATCGTGGCGCCGTTGATGATGCCCATTCGCAGTTTGGCGTTTGGGGTATTGATTGGGGATTTGCCCTTATTTCGCCGGGCTTTGGGGTCGCTTTTGGTGGGGGTCGGCGTGGCGGTTCTGATTTCGTGGGGGTTGGGTCGGCTGGCCGGTTTGGCGGTGTTTGGCTCGGAAATTCTCGCCCGCTCGACGCCGAATTTGCTGGATTTGGGCATTGCCATTGCTGCGGGGGGGATTTGCGGCTATGCGTTGGTGGAACCTAAGGTGTCGGCGACGCTGCCTGGTACGGCGATTGCTGTGGCGTTGATGCCGCCTGTGTGTGTGGTGGGGTTGGGGTTGTCCCAGGGGAATTGGCGTTTGACTTGGGGGGCGTTTCTGCTGTTTTTGACGAATTTCTTGGGGATTGCCCTGGCCTGTATGGTGGCGTTTATGCTGGCGGGTTATACCCATTGGACGCAAGCGCGAGGGGTTTTGGCCTTGACCACGGTGTTGACCGGTATGTTGCTGATTCCTTTGGGGATTAGTTTTCGGGAACTCGTCCGCCAAAATCGCCTGCAAGCCAATTTGCGCCAGGCGTTGCTCAGCGGCACGGTTACCTTTCAAAAGGTCGAACTCATCCACATTCGCACCGATTGGTACACCCACCCGCCGCAGGTGCGGTTGACGGTGCGGTCGCCGGAGCCGATAACCCCCCGCCAGGTGCAGTTGTTGGAACAATTCTTGGCGCGGCGGATGGGGCAGAAATTTACCTTGATTTTGGATGTAAATCCCATCCAACAGGTACGTGCTCCTGAGGATGAACCCTGGTAGGGCCTACCCTTGGGCTTCTTGCCGGAGATAACTTTGGATAAATAAATCTAAATCTCCGTCCAACACGGCCTGGATATTGGGAGTTTCTGCTTTGGTGCGCACGTCTTTGACCAATTGGTAGGGGTCAAAAATGTAGTTGCGAATTTGGTTGCCCCAGGTGGCGGCCACCGCATCCCCGCGAATTTGGGCGATTTCCTGCAAACGTTGTTCCTGCAAAATGACAAGTAATTTGGCTTTGAGCAAGGCCAGGGCCTTTTGTTTGTTCTGTAACTGGGAGCGTTCCTGGGTACAGCGCACGGATAAGCCGGTAGGCAAATGGACAATCCGCACTGCCGTTTCCACTTTGTTGACGTTTTGGCCGCCTTTGCCGCCTGCCCGGGACGTGGTAATTTCCAGGTCGCTTTCGGGAATCTCTACGTCCTCGACCATTTGGTCGGCAAGCATGGGCATCACTTCCACGCCCGCAAAGCTGGTCTGCCGTTTGCCGTTGGCGTTAAAGGGGGAAATGCGTACCAGCCGGTGGGTGCCCTTTTCGCCCCGCAGATACCCGTAGGCATAGCGTCCCTCGATTTCCAACGTCGCTGATTTAATCCCTGCTTCTTCCCCCTCGGATAGGTCCGTCAGGCGCACCTTGTAGCCCTGGCGTTCGCCCCAACGGGTATACATCCGCAACAGCATTTCCGCCCAATCCTGGGCATCCGTGCCCCCTGCTCCGGCATTGATGGTCAGTACCGCACCCTCGGCATCGTAGGGCTGTGACAGCAATTGCTCCAATTCCCAGCGATTCAATTCCCGGTCCAAGGCCGCCAGGGTTTCTACCGCTTCTGCCCACAGGGCCGCATCCGGCTCGGTCGCCAGCAATTCCACAATCGCCTGACAATCGTCTAGCTGCTGACGCCAGCGCTGGAGTTGCTCCAGCCGGGCTTTGGTGTCATTGAGGGTTTGCAGGGTAGTCTGCGCCCGCCGGGGGTCGTCCCAAAAATCCGCTTGCCCTGCGACCTGCTGCAAATCCCGGAGTTGGGCGGTCAAAGCCTCCGGGTCAAAGATAGTCCTGGGCATGACCCAGGCGCGTGTGTAGGTGATCTAGCTGGCGTTTTAACTCGCTCAGTTCCATAGACAATGTTACAACTGCGTAATTGTTTACTATACACTAACAACCTGACCCCTTGCTCCCCTTGGCCAATTGCTGGCCCGCAATGTAGTATGATAATACTCTGGCGTCTTTTGGGTCGGTGCCCGAGTGGTTAATGGGGGCGGACTGTAAATCCGCTGGCTCTGCCTACGCTGGTTCAAATCCAGCCCGGCCCACCACCATCTGCCCGTGTAGCTCAGTGGTAGAGCACACCCTTGGTAAGGGTGAGGCCACGAGTTCAATCCTCGTCACGGGCTTACCCATTTTAAGCACCTTTCCCCCGCCATAACCCGCATTCAGCCGTTATCCCGTTAGTACACATAGTCTAAGTTAGTATCAGTTTGGGTGGTGTTAGGGTATCTTAGAAGTGTAAAAACTGGATCAAAACTGGATCAGGGAAATGGAGCTTATACAGGCGGGTGGCAAGGGCAAGGTGGCGATATACAGCCGGGATGGGCTGTACTGGTTGCGGTGGAGTTATCGTGGCAAGCGATACAGTTTAGCGGTGGGGCACTCGCAGATAAAGCCTACACGGGCATTAGCCGCCCGGATTGAAACCGATATGGCGGCGGGGCATTTTGAC
>NZ_JBRCEP010000049.1:0-26242 GCF_053491055.1 Gloeomargarita sp. | reverse complement strand
GTTTAGGCAATATATTGACAAAATTTACTGGAAAGATGTCTTGTGGAATGAATCGTATTTTATTGCTTCATGCGGGGGAGTAACTGTCTCTGTTCTGCGGCAATATATCGAAGATCAGAACACCCCCGCCTTTCATCCCGAATCTAACCCTACGGGTACAGAACGGGGCTTCAAGGACTACGTCCCGCTAGCGCGAACGGCGGATTAGCTAAAATGGAACCACTTGCATTTTCCGGTCGTGCCTGTGGTTGCCGAATCTGCTGCATCCCCTGCTGCTTTTGGGTCGGTGGCGCCCCACCGGCAGATGATCGCCATTTTGGATTTTGGTTCCCAGTATTCGGAACTGATTGCCCGCCGCATCCGCGAAACCCACGTCTATTCAGAACTGTTGCCCTACCACACCACCGCCGAGCAATTGCGGGCCTGGCAACCCAAAGGGATCATCCTCTCCGGCGGCCCCAATTCGGTCTATGACCGGGGCGCACCCCAGTGTGACCCGGGGATTTGGCATCTGGGCATTCCCGTTTTGGGGGTGTGCTACGGGATGCACTTGATGGTGCAGCAGTTAGGGGGCAAGGTGGTGCGCTCGGCGCTGGGGGAATACGGCAAGGCGGCTTTGCACATTGACGACCCGACGGATTTATTGACCAACGTGGAAGACGGCACCACCATGTGGATGAGCCACGGGGACAGCGTGGTGCAGTTGCCGGAGGGTTTTTCCATCTTGGCGCATACGGAAAATTGCCCCTGTGCGGCCATCGCCGACCATAAGCACAACCTGTATGGGGTGCAGTTTCACCCGGAGGTGGTGCACTCGCGGGGGGGCATGGCCCTGATTCGCAACTTTGTCTATCACATCTGCGGCTGTGAACCCACCTGGACGACGGCGGCCTTTGTGGAAGAGGCCATTGCTGAGATTCGCGCCAAGGTGGGCAACAAACGGGTGCTGCTGGCTTTGTCGGGGGGGGTGGATTCCTCAACCTTGGCATTTTTGTTGCACCGGGCGATTGGCAACCAATTGACCTGTGTGTTCATTGACCAGGGGTTTATGCGCAAGCTGGAGCCGGAGCGGTTGCTGAAACTGTTCCACGAGCAGTTTCATATCCCGGTGGAATATGTCAACGCCCGCGACCGGTTTTTGGAGGCCATCCGGGGGGTCACCGACCCGGAAGAAAAGCGGCGGATCATCGGCCATGAATTTATCCGGGTGTTTGAAAGCGAGTCCAAGCGGTTGGGGCCGTTTGACTATCTGGCCCAGGGGACCCTGTACCCGGATGTGATCGAATCGGCGGGGGGGCCGGTGGACCCGCAAACCGGAGAACGGGTGGCGGTGAAAATCAAAAGCCATCACAACGTAGGCGGCCTGCCCAAGGATTTGCAATTCAAGCTCATTGAACCCCTGCGTCGGCTGTTTAAGGATGAGGTGCGGCAGGTGGCGCGGGCGTTGGGGTTGCCCGAAGAAATTGTGCAGCGGCAACCCTTTCCAGGGCCAGGGTTGGCCATTCGCATCCTGGGAGAAGTGACGCCGGAGCGCCTGGAAACCCTGCGGGAAGCGGATTGGATTGTGCGGCAGGAAATCAACCGCCATGGCCTGTACAACCAACTCTGGCAGGCGTTTGCCGTGCTGTTGCCTGTGCGGTCGGTGGGGGTGATGGGGGACCGGCGCACCTATGCCTATCCGATCGTGTTGCGTCTGGTAACCAGCGAAGATGGCATGACGGCGGACTGGGCCAGGGTGCCCTACGAATTTTTGGAGTTGGTGGCCAACCGCATTGTCAACGAAGTGCCGGGGGTGAACCGGGTGGTGTACGACATTACCTCCAAACCGCCGGGAACCATCGAGTGGGAGTAGGTAGCCGCCCCTGCGGGAATCGGTTATACTGCAGTCTGGGCGGCCGGGGTTGCCCTGGGGAAACTGTCTGACCTGGGAGCCGCTGGAAGCTGTCAATTGACCCTTACGGAACAGTTATGACTTTGACCCCTTCCTTTGTAAATCCGGTGACGAACGGTCATGGGTGCCTTGCTGAGGATCATCCTCTGGTGGTGGTCAGCAACCTGGACCCGGAACGCGATGCCGACGAACCGGTCATTCGCAGCCAGAAAACGGACCCGGAGTTGGGGCAACGGGTAGCGCAATTTTTGCTGGCCAAGGGGGTGGCCACCCCTCAGGTGGAAACGGGCTTGGATGAGACCCAAAAGCGGACCTTGATTGCCCACCATTTTGCCGAGATCATGCGGGTTTTGGGTTTGGACTTGCGCGATGACAGTCTGGCGGATACGCCGCGGCGGGTGGCGCAGATGTACGTGGATGAAATTTTTTACGGGCTAGACTGGCGCAATTTCCCCAAATGCACCACGGTGGAAAACAAGATGGGCTACAGTTCCATGGTGGTGGAGCGCAATATCAATGTGCAGAGCAATTGTGAGCATCACTTTGTGATT
Source organism: Gloeomargarita sp. (assembly GCF_053491055.1). NCBI lineage: Bacteria > Bacillati > Cyanobacteriota > Cyanophyceae > Gloeomargaritales > Gloeomargaritaceae > Gloeomargarita > Gloeomargarita sp. Next base: position 23,800 of record NZ_JBRCEP010000049.1, on the reverse strand, counting down.
ATTGATGGCCGTGCCCACGTAGCCTACATTCCCAAACGGAAGGTCTTGGGGTTATCCAAGATCAACCGGGTGGTGGAGTATTTTGCCAAACGTCCCCAGATTCAGGAGCGGTTGACGGAGCAGATTTTTTATGCCCTGTCCTACATTCTGGAGACGGAAGATATTGCCGTGCTGATCCAGGCCAAGCACTACTGCGTCAAGTCGCGGGGGGTGGAGGATGTGAATTCGGATACGGTGACCAGCAAGTTGGGCGGGGTGTTTCTGCACAATACGGCGACCCGTTCCGAGTTTCTGCGGGTGGTGCAGGGGGGGATGATGGCTTAGGGTGGCAAGGGTGCGGTTTTGGTGTACCCTGCGATTAGAGATGAGGTGCCCCTATGATGGATGTTGCATTGCCAGAAGTGACCGAGCCGACCAATCCCATTGAGGATGTGGAGACGGTGATTAGTTCGTTGGCAGAACCGGATTCGGCGCAGGTGAGCCATGTGGAACAGGGGCATCTGTGGCGGTTTCGCTATGGCACGGCGCAGGTGTATGTGCAGTTGACCGGGACCAGCACCGATGACATGTTGACGGTCTGGGCGGGGCTGCTGAAGTTGCCGGTGCAAAATCCGCTGGCGCTTTACCAGCAGTTGTTGGAGCTGAATTGGGCGACGACGATGGAGGCGCGGTTTGCGATTTTGGACCAGGAGGTGGTGGTGGTGGGGACGCGTTCGCTGTTGGGGTTGGACCCGGCGGAAATTGCCCGCTTGATTACAATTGTCGCGTCCTTGGCGGACCTCTACGACGAGGAGTTGCAGGCGAAATTCCCGGCGGCGGCATGAAGCGTTGGCGCGCCCGGCTGCAGCAATTTCTGGCCCAACCGACTGCCCGTTTGCTGGCTGGCGTTCTGGTTAAGTACCGGTTGCGCTTGCTGGGGACGGTGCTGTTGAATGTGGGCACGGGGCTCCTGGAGGGTTCGACCTACTTCTCGGTGTATTTGGCTTTGAGTGTGCTGGGGGATGCGCAGTTTCGCGTGCCGCTGCTGGAGCAGTGGGTGGCGGGCTGGTCGCGGTTGCAGGTGGTGGCGCTGTTGGTGGTGATTGCCCTGGGGTTGCAGGTGATCCAAGGCGCGCTGAAGTACAGCAGCGTTCTTGTCACCAGCTATCTGGGAAATCGCATCAGTATGTACGTCAGCCATCTGCTGTTTGCGCAGATGTTGCGTTTGAGTTTTCCCTGTATCAGCCGCTATCGCCACGGGGAGTTGGTGAACTTTTTGGATTTGGGGATGCTCAGCAATAACCTGTTGTTGAGTGCGAATCGGCTGGTGCTGGCTTTGTGTTTGATGGCTTCTTATCTGGCGGTTTTGATTTGGATTTCGCCGTTGGTGTTGGTTTCGACTTTGGTGTTATCGGCGACGTTGATCTGGATGCAGCGTCAGATTGTGCCGCGCATCCAAAAGGCGGCCTTTTCCCTGACGGGGGAAGCGGCGGATATTAAAAGCCACATGGTCGAGAGTTTGCAGGCGCTGCGGCTCATCTACAGCTTTCACCGCCACGAGCACACCCTGGCGCAGTTGCAGCAACTGCAGCGGAATGTGCTGCGGCTGATTGACCGGCAGGTGGCCTGGAGTACGCTGCCGGACCCGCTTTCTTCGGTGTTGGCCACGACGGTGCTGGCGGTGATGCTGCTGGGGGGGCTGTGGATTCTCAGCCAAGGGCGTCCGGTGAATTTGCTCTTACCTACCCTGGCGACGTTTATTTCCGCCTACAACCGGTTTGCCGCCCAGAGCCAAAACCTGGTGCGTATCTCTACCGAGTTGGGGGTGCTGTGCGGTTCGCTGCAGATGCTCAATGGGTTTCTCGACCCGCAGGACAAGGAATTTTTGCAGACGGCGGGCCTGCCGTTTCGCGGTGTCCAGCGGGAGATTCGTTTTGAGCATGTGACGTTGCAGTATCCGGGAACGACAGCGCCAGCGGTGGTGGATTTGAGCTTTACGCTGCCGGCGGGGCGGGTGACGGCCTTGGTGGGGGCTTCCGGGGCGGGCAAGTCTTCGGTCGCCGATTTGCTGATCGGTCTGTACGAACCGACGGCAGGGCGGATTTGGGTGGATGGGGTGGACCGGCGGGAATTGTCCTTGGCGGACTGGTGGCAGCATCTGGGGGTGGTGAGCCAGGACAATTTTGTGTTCAATACCACGATTCGGGAAAACATTCGTTTTGGCCGGTTGGAGGCCACGGATGCGGAGGTGGAACGGGCGGCGCAGGCGGCCTATGCGGCGGAATTTATCGAGCGGTTGCCCCAGGGCTACGATACGGTGGTGGGGGAACGGGGGTACCGGCTTTCCGGGGGACAGCGGCAGCGGTTGGCCCTGGCGCGGGCGATTTTGCGCCAACCCCAACTGTTGGTGTTGGATGAGGCCACCTCCGCGTTGGATTCCCAGGCGGAGGCCCTGGTGCAACAGGCGTTATACGCCTTCCAACAAAACCGCACGGTGTTGGTGATTGCCCACCGCTTGTCCACGATTCGCCACGCCGACCAGATTCTGGTGCTCGAGCAGGGACGCTTGGTGGAGCAGGGCACCCATGAGGAATTGCTGCGCCTGGGGGGACGCTACGCCCAGTACTGGCAGTTGCAGGTGGCCGGGCAAAAACCCACGCCGGAGTTAGGGGTGATGGCCTAAATGCTATGCTGGGGCTAACCTGTTGGTGAGAACTGGTCATGACGTGGGCAACGGTAACAGTCTGTGGTTATGTGGCGGCCAAACCGACCATTCGCCATTTTGAACGGGGCACGGTGCTGTGCAGTTTTCCGCTGTACGTCAACCGCCGCAAAACGGAAGGGGAAGAGGTTCCCCCCTTGAAATTCCAGGTGGAAATTTGGGGCAACCAGGCGGAAACGGCCATGAATTTGTTGGATAAGGGAACCCGCGCCACGGTCACCGGGCGGTTGGATGAAGACCATTACACGGATAAGGAGGGACAGCCGGCTACGGCGCTCAAAATTCGGTTTGCCGAGGTGTTGGATTACGGGGTGAAACCGGCGGAAGAACCGGCACCGGCCAGCCCATGACCGAAGATGAGCGCTACATGACCCGTTGCCTGGAGTTGGCGCAACGGGCCTGGGGACGGACCAGCCCCAATCCCCTGGTGGGGGCGGTGATCGTGCGCGACGGGCAGGTGGTGGGTGAGGGGTTCCATCCCCAGGCGGGTCAGCCCCATGCGGAGGTGTTTGCCCTGCAGGCGGCGGGGGAGCGGGCCAGGGGCGCGACCCTGTATGTGAATTTGGAGCCGTGCAATCACTTTGGCCGTACCCCCCCCTGCACGGAAGCGGTGATCCAAGCGGGGATTCGCCGGGTGGTGGTGGGGATGATTGACCCTGACCCGCGGGTGGCCGGCAAGGGCATTGCCCGTTTACAGCAGGCGGGCATCGAGGTGACGGTGGGCGTGTTGGCCGAGGCCTGTCAGACCCTCAACGAGGGGTTTTGCCATCGGGTACATACGGGCCGGGCCTTTGGCATTCTCAAGTACGCCATGACCCTCGATGGCAAAATTGCCAGCAGTACCGGCGACAGTCTGTGGATCACAGGGGAGACGGCGCGGCAATGGGTTTATCGCCTGCGTTCTCGCTGCGATGCGGTGATCACCGGGGGGAATACGGTGCGGCGGGACAATCCGGCCTTGACCACCCACGGGGTCACGCCTCATTCGCCCCTGCGGGTGGTGTTGTCCCGGAGTCTGGATTTGCCCTGGGATGCCCAGGTTTGGCAGGGGGATGAGCGGCAGCGCACTCTGCTAATTACGCCCCGGCGGGCAGCGCGACCGGCGCTATTAGAAAAACTCCAGGCGGTGGGGGTGGAGGTGCTGGAACTGGACCCCTGCACGCCAGCAACGGTAGTGACGGCTCTGGCAGAACGGGGGTGCAATACGGTGTTGTGGGAATGCGGCGGGAATCTGGCGGCCCAGGCCATCCGGGCGGGGGCGGTGCAAAAGGTCATGGCGTTTATCGCCCCGAAGATCATTGGGGGGGGGCAGGCGCCGACGCCGGTGGGGGACCTGGGGTTGACCCAGATGCCGGAGGCTTTGGTGTTGGACCGCTGTCACTGGGAACAGGTGGGCCAGGATTGGCTGGTGGTGGGCTATTTGCCAAGGGGAAGTTCTGCCGGGGAACCCCCATCCCCTGCTGCCGTCTCAAGGGGCAGTACCAGAGAATGAGGAATCCAACCCTATGAATAGGGCGATAATGGGCCGCCTATGCGGGGCGGGCAGTCTGATTTTAGTCTTGGCCACTCCCAGTTTGGCGTTTCGTGATACGCAAGGTCTGTGGGCAGATGCGTGCATTCAAGAATTGGTGCAACGGGGAATCGTGGGCGGTTCTGCCGATGGTCGGTTTCGTCCCGATGACCCGGTGACGCGGGCGGAATTTGCCGCGATGGTGGCGCGGGCGTTTTTGGCCAACCGGCCTACGACGGGGCGGGTAGCGTTTCGGGATGTGCCCCCCAACTTTTGGGCTTATGAAGCGATCAACCGCACGGTGGGGGCAGGGTTTTTGTCCGGTTATCCCGATGGCCGGTTCCGCCCTGAGCAGCCCATCTCCCGACTGCAGGTATGGGTGGCGCTCAGCAGCGGGTTGAATTTGCGTCCCACGCAACCGCCGGAGGTGCTGTTGTCCCAGTTGTACCAGGATGCGGCCCGTGTCCCGGATTACGCCCGGCCTGGGGTGGCTGCCGCCAGCGAGCAACAGTTGGTGGTGAATTATCCCGATGTGTCGCTGTTGCGCCCGCATCAGTTGGCGTCCCGCGCGGATGTGGCAGCCGGTTTGTGCCAGGGATTGGGGTTGGCAGCCATTCCCAACCAGTACGTTGCCGGTTACAGGTCGCCGGTTGCCACCCAACCCCAAACGGTCACGTTGCCCCAGGGAACGCTGGTGGTGGCCCGCTCCGGCAGCCAACGGGTCATTCTGGCGCCCCAGGACCGGTTGCCCTTGAGCCTGACGGTGGTGCAGGAGGTGCGGGATACGCAAGGGCGACTGGTGATTCCGGCCGGGAGTACGATTCAGGGGGAGATGCGGCCAGGAGTAGGGGGTTCCCAGTTCGTGGCGCAGCAAATTACCCTGCGGGGGAAGACCCTGCCCTTGGAGGCGGTTTCCCAGCCGGTGCGGCCGACGCAGGAGCTGAGCGAGCGCAGTTTACGCCCGATTCTGCCGGGTGCGCTGGTGGGCACGGCGGCGGCGGCGTTGATTGCTGGGGTGTCGGGGGACCGGCGGATTGAAGCGGGTGAAGTCCTAGCCGGTACGGTAGCCGGGGCTGCTGCTGGCTTGAATTGGGGCCGCAAACCGGAAAAGGCCCTGCGGGATTTTGGCATTGGCGCCGGGTTGGGGGCTGCCGTGGGGGGCCTATCGGGCGACCGGCGGGTCACAGCGACGGAAGTACTTGGGGGAGCCGTGCTGGGTGCAGTTGTCGGCGGTGCTGCGGATCGCCGCGAAATCCGGGAGGTCATCGTCATGGAACCGGGGACGGACCTGGTGCTCACCCTAAATCAACCCCTGGTGGTGTCCCTACCCTAAAAAGGCCAAACCTGGGTAATGGGCGTCCGCAGGGATCACCCTGCCCCATCGCTTCGGTACTATAGATAGAAAGAAACCGGTGCATACGCATTGCCCTTGTCCAGTACGCCTGACGGCATGACCCGATTGGAACAACCCGATCCGAGCACGCAACTGGCTTTGACCATTGCCCAGGCCGCCGATGAACGCAAAGGACGGGACATTCTCCTGCTGCGGGTGAGTGATGTTTGCTACCTTGCCGATTATTTTGTGCTGGTGACGGGGCATTCGACGGCGCAGGTGCGGGCCATTGCGCGCGGCATTCAAGAGCAGGTGGCTGAGCGGTGGCATACCCGGCCTCGGCATCAGGAAGGTTCCGCAGAAGGCGGTTGGGTGTTGCAAGATTACGGGGATGTGATCGTGCATATTTTTCTGCCCAAGGAGCGGGCGTATTACGATTTGGAGCGGTTTTGGGCGCACGCCGAACGGTTGGCCTTCTCGCCGGTTGGTTAAAATGGCCTTACCGGGAGAGGTGGCAGAGTGGTCGAATGCACTCGACTTGAAATCGAGCGAGGCGCGAGCCTCCGAGGGTTCGAATCCCTCCCTCTCCGTTTAGCCGCCACCCCCCCAAACTGCCGGGAGCAACACCCGGAAGGCAAATTGGGGCAGGGCCAGCATCCGGCGCCAGCGCCAGGGTTCTTGATACAGACGAAACGCCCATTCCAGGTACAGCCGCCGCAGCCAGAGGGGCGCCCGCGCCTTCACCCCTGCCCAAATGTCAAAACTGCCCCCCACCCCGACCCACACAGACCGGGGGCAGCAGTGGCGGTGCTGGTGAATCCACAATTCCTGGCGGGGCACCCCCAGCGCCACCAGAATCAAGCGGGGTTGCTGCCGGTGTAGTTGCGCCAGGATTTCTCCTTCTTCTGCCGCCGTGAAATAGCCGTGGTGCACGCCCGCCACAGCCAAATGCGGGTTGCGTTGTTGCCAGTATTGGGCGGCCCGGGCGGCTACCCCCGGCGCTCCCCCTACAAAAAAGACCGTTTCCTGGTGCAAATGCGCCAACACCTGGCTCACCAGGTCAATCCCCGGCGCATGATACGTCCCACCGCGCCGCAACCGCACATACAGGGTCACCCCCACCCCGTCGGGCACAACCAAGTCCGCCGCTTGAATCACCGCTTTGAGGCGGGGCTGCCGCACAGCCTGCATGACCATTTCCGCATTGAGCGTCACCACATGGGTGCCCTGGCCCCGGCTCACCCGTTCGTGCAACTCCTGGGCATAATCCGCCGCCAGATGAATGGGCAATCCCTGAATCGTCAACACAGGCAGCGCCCTAGACATAGCCTAAGCAAACCGCAACGTTGCATCCACCAACATCATGCCCGCTACGGACATATCGCCAATCCCATTAATCCCCTCCCCAGAAACTAAGGAGTAAAGTATTTGGCTTCAGGATGGTAACAAATTAAAGCAGTGGTGGATTGCTCAGGATGGAGTTGTTCGGCATCGTCCATCACCAAGTTAATCCGCTCGGCTTCTAATAGGCTTAACAGGGTATATTGGTCCTGTAAATTGGGACAGGCAGGATACCCAAAACTATAGCGAGAACCCTGATAACGCTGCGCTAAGATGTCATGGATATTATCCGGTTCCTGAGCGATATAACCCAGTTCTCGGCGGATGCGGGCGTGGTTCCACTCGGCAAGAGCTTCGGCCATCTGTACCGCAATCCCATGAAAATATAAGTAATCCGTATAGGCATTGCTCTCGTAAAGTTTTTGGGCATATTCAGTCGCCACTTGTCCCATCGTCACCGCCTGCAAACCAATCACATCCAAATACTCAGAGCCCACAGGGGCAAAAAAGTCAGCAATACACAGGCGTTTACCGGTACGTTGGCGGGGAAAACGAAAGCGAGCAATCGGGGTCAAATGCGCCTGCCAAGGCACGGGTTGCCCTACAAATTGCCGGGCGTAGTTGGGGTCATAAAGGTATAAGGTATTCCCCTCCGATTGACAAGGAAAATAACCGTAAACCAATTGGGGTTCCAAACAAAATTCCTGTTGAATCCGCTGTTGCCACTGTTCCAGGATTGGATAAACTTTTTCGGCCAGAAATGCCTGATATTCCTCCTTACTTTGCTCACGCGGTTTCCGAAATTGCCACTGACCGGCAATCAACGCCTGCTGATCCAAATAGCGCCACACTTCGGCAATAGGAATATCTGCCGCCGTGAGCAAACAAGTCCCCCAAAACGGGGGTAGCGGACGGGGAATATCCTGTCTTACCTGCGGAGGAATCACCTCATCTACCGATATGAGATCAACCGGTTTGGTTCCAGAAACATCACCAGGCGGTACATCCACCGAGGGTTCCCCATCCTGGACTTGCAAAAATCCCTTTTCATCATCCCATTGCCCTTGCGCTTTTGCGGCCATCAGTTGGTCCATAAAGTGCAAATCGGTGAAGGCGTCTTTGCCGTAAATCACCTTACCGCGATACACTTGCTGGCAGTCTTGTTCCACAAATTTACGGGTGAGCGCCGCGCCACCTAAAATGACCGGTACAGTGATATTTTGTTGATTGAAAATCTCTAAATTTTCTTTCATAAATGCCGTAGATTTTACCAACAAACCGCTCATGGCAATACAATCAGGTTGGTATTTTCGATAGGCATCAATGATATTGCTTACTTCCTGCTTGATCCCCAAGTTAATTACCCGATAACCATTGTTGGTTAAGATAATATCCACCAAATTTTTCCCAATATCATGCACATCCCCTTTGACCGTGGCAATCACCACCGTTCCTTTGCTGGTTGCGTGTTCCTGTTTTTCCATATAGGGTTCCAAAAAAGCCACAGCCGCTTTCATGGTTTCTGCCGACTGTAAAACAAAAGGCAATTGCATCTGACCGCTGCCAAACAATTCCCCAACCGTTTTCATCCCTTCCAAAAGATGCAAGTTGATAATGTCGAGGGGAGAATAGTATTTTAGGGCCTCTTGTAACGTGGCTTCTAAACCGATGCGTTCCCCATCAATGATATGCCGCCGCAGACGTTCTTCTATCGTCAAATCTTCCGGTTTCGTTGGGGTTTTGGTAACCGTAACCTCACTAAAGTATTGCGTTAAAGCGGTCAAAGGGTCATAGGTGCAGACATCCCCCTGAAATTCCCGTTCATCATAGATTAGTTGCCGACAGAGCTTTTGCACTTCTGGGGGAATTTTGTGGATCGGCAAAATTTTACTGGCACTGACAATGGCTGCATCCATCCCCGCTGCCTGTGCCATGTGTAAAAATACAGAATTTAGGGCGATTCGTGCTGCCGGTTTGAGACCAAATGAAACGTTCGATACCCCCAAAACAATATGACATTCCGGGAAGTGCTCACGAATTTGGGCAATGGCTTGAATCGTCTCTAGCGCATTGCGCCGGTCTTCCTCAATGCCAGTGGAAATGGGCAACACCAGCGGGTCAAAAAATAATTCCTGTGGGGGGATACCAAATTCAATAGCCTGCCGATAAGCCCGTTGGGCAATGGCAAATTTTTTGGCGGCTGTGCGGGCCATACCCTCTTCGTCAATCGTGCCGATGACCACACCCGCGCCATACATTTTGGCCAATTTTAATACTTGGAAAAACCGCGGTTCGCCATCTTCATAGTTTGTGGAATTGAGAATACATTTGCCCCCGGCCACTTTTAACCCGGCTTCCATTTTTGTCCACTCGGTGGAATCAAGCATCAAGGGCAAGGAAACCTGGGTGACCAACCGGGAAACCAATTCGCGCATATCCCGTTCCCCGTCCCGTCCCACATAGTCAACATTCACATCCAAAATATGAGCACCTTCGCGCACTTGTTCGCGGGCAATGGCCACCAAACCATCCCAATCTTCCGCATTTAATAAATCCCGACACTTTTTCGAACCACTGGCGTTTAACCGTTCCCCAATGATCAAGAACGAATTGTCTTGTGTGTAGGGTTGCGCTGTATAGATTGAAGCTGCTGCGGGTACATAATGCACCTGCCGGGGTTTGGGTTGTAAGTGCTGGGATAACTGCACCAATTGGCGAATATGAGCAGGTCGGGTTCCACAACATCCCCCGATAATCTGTACCCCCAAATCTTCCACAAAATGCCGCAATGCGCCTGCCAAATCTGGGGGTTCCAAACGATAAACCGCCTGCCCATTGACATTCTCCGGCAACCCGGCATTGGGAATACAAGAAATGACAAAGGGAGCGTGCTCGGAAAGATAACGAATATGGGGTTCCATCAAATCGGGACCCGTCGCGCAATTCAACCCTATAATGTCAATGGGATAGGGCGCCAAAATCGCCACCACCGCCGCAATATCCGTGCCAACCAACATGGTTCCCTGTTGTTCCATGGTCACGGAAACCATCACCGGCAATCGTTGATTGCGCTGACTTAATACCAGGTCAATTGCCCGTAATCCCGCCTTGATTTGCAATACATCTTGACAGGTTTCTAAAAGCAGTAAATCTACCCCCCCATCTACCAATCCCCGCACCTGTTCTTGATAACTGTTAACCAGGGTGTCAAAGTCAATATGCCCTAGGGTTGGCAGTTTTGTGCCTGGACCAATCGAACCGGCGACAAACCGGGGCTTTTCTGGGGTGGAAAATTCCCTGGCCAACTGTTTGGCTAACCGGGCAGCTTGGAGATTGATTTCGTAGGCCAAAGGCGCTAAATCATATTCCGCCAAAACGACTGCATTGGCACCAAAGGTATTGGTTTCGATGACATCGGCTCCGGCTTCCAAAAAACTGCGATGTACCCGCGCCACTGCCTCAGGTTTGGTCACCACCAAATACTCATTGCACCCCTCGTATTGGGGGCCGCCAAAATCGGCAGCGGTGAGTTTTTGGGCTTGTAAATTGGTGCCCATCGCCCCATCAAAAACCAGCACGGGGCGACTGGGATGATGCAATCGTTCTAAAAAGGTAGGGGTCATCGGTGCCAACCACAGGTGTACATCCTATTTTATGCAAGTTTCTCTGCCAAGAAAACCTAAGAAACTAACCGCACAAATTTACTTTTGCCCAGTTGCAACACCCGCCCCACCAACTCCTGTGGGCTTTTGTATTCCTGGTCAACCGTGGTGATGCGTTCTTCATCCAAGCGCACGGCCCCGTTTTGGATGGAGCGCCGCGCTTCACTGCTGCTGCGACACAGCCCGCTGGCTGCCAAGATGTAAAACAATTTCGCCGGAAAGGTCACCCCCTGGAGCGAAAATTCCGGGATGTCTCCTGCTGTCGCCAAAGCGGCCTGGGCTGCCGCTGCCGCCCCGTAGTAGGATGCGGTGACGGTTTGCGCCAGGAGTTTTTGCTGCGCGCGGGGATTTTCCGGCAAGTCCGCCAGCGGTAAATCCGTTAGTAGCTCAAAATACTGGGGAAGCAGGTGATCCGGTATTTTTTGCAATTTTTGATACATGACACTGGGGTGGTCCTGCATGGCGATATAGTTATTGAGGGATTTGGACATCTTTTGTACCCCATCGGTGCCTATCAGAATGGGAACCAAGAGGCCAAATTGGGGCGGTTGCCCAAAATGCCGTTGTAAATCCCGTCCCACAGCGATATTGAATTTTTGATCTGTGCCCCCCAATTCCACATCCGCTCGCACCGCCACAGAATCGTAGCCCTGCAACAGGGGATAGAGAAATTCGTGGAGAAAAATGGGGTGATTTTGGCTATAACGCTCGGCAAAACCTTCTTTGGCCAACATTTGCCCCACCGTCATTGTGCCCAGTAAACGGATGATTTCTTTGAGGTCTAACTTGGCTAGCCAGGTGGAATTGTAGTGTACTTCCAAGCGTCCCGGCGTGGCGAAATCGAGCAGGGGGCGAATTTGGTCTAAATAGGTTTGGGCGTTGGCTTGCACCTGTTCTGCCGTCAAGGGAGGGCGCGCCTCGGTACGCCCGGTGGGGTCGCCAATTTGGGCGGTAAAATCGCCGATAATTAATACCGCCGTGTGCCCGGCATCCTGAAAGGCCCGCAGTTTCCGCAAGGGAATGCTGTGTCCTAGGTGCAGTTGGCTGCCGGTGGCATCCACCCCCAATTTCACGCGTAGCGGTCGGTCGGTCGTCGCCAACAACCGCACCAAACACTGGCGGGGGTCGGCGCTGTCGGGCTGATGGGGGAACACCTCGGCCACCCCGCGCGTCACGAGTTCTGCATACTCTGGCTGGCTGTTCGGCACCGCTGGTTCGGGTTCGTCCTATGTCATCATGAGAAGAAATTCCCGTTGATCTTAACAAGCCGGTATTCCTTCTGTGTCTGGTAAAGCCTTTACCCCTGCCCGTCGTCCGCCTGCCTTGGCCGCTGCCCTGGGTGTGGGCAGTGCCCTGGTGCGTTGGACAGGGATGATGCTCCTGGGGGTGGTCTTGGTGGGTACCGCCAGTGCGGCGGGGATGATGGCTGGCCTGGCCTACAGTTTTCGGAACCTGCCGGATGTGCGGCTGCTCAAAACCTATGTGCCGCCCCAAACCACCTACATTTACGACATCAAGGGCGAAGAATTGGCCGCCATTCACGGAGAAGCCAACCGGGAAGTCGTCCCCCTGGAGCGGATTGCTCATCCTTTGAAACTGGCGGTGCTGGCGATTGAAGACAGCCATTTTTACACCCACCGGGGGGTTAACCTGGGCAGTATTGTGCGGGCGTTGGTGGCCAACTGGCGCTCTGGCATGGTGGTGGAGGGGGGGTCCACCCTGACCATGCAGTTGGTGAAAAACATCCTGCTTTCCCCGGAGCAGGTGCTCAGCCGCAAGGTGGCCGAAGCGGTCTTGGCCATGCGCTTGGAGCAGGTTTTGAGTAAGGATGAATTGCTGGAACTGTACCTCAATCAAGTCTATTGGGGGCACAACAATTACGGGGCGGAGACGGCAGCGCAAAGCTATTTCGGCAAATCGGCCTGGGAATTGACCCTGGCCGAAGGGGCGTTGATGGCAGGTCTGATCCAAGCGCCGGAGTTTTACAGCCCCTTTGCCCCGGCCAACCAACCCCTGTGTCAGGACCGTCCTCTGAGCAACCGCTGCCCGGCCAAACAGCGGCAGTTGGTGGTGCTGGAGCGGTTGGAGCAATTGGGATGGGTCACGCCGGAGGAGGCGCAAGCAGCGCGTTTGGAACCCATCTACCTCAACCAAATCACTTCCTTTCAGCCCAGCCGGTTGCCCTACGTGACGGACCTGGCCTTGCAAGAGCTGCACGCCAAATTTGGGCAGGATGTGGTGCAGCGGGGGGGGTTGCGGGTACAGACGACGGTGGATGCCCGGTTGCAACGGACTGCGGAACAAATCATTCGGGAAAGCTACGTCCGCTTGCGGCGTCAGGGGTGGGGTTCGGCGCAGTTGCAGTTGGCTTTGGTGGCGGTGGACCCCCGCACCCATTACATCAAGGCGATTGTGGGGGGGGTGGATTACCAAAAAAGCCAGTTCAATCGGGCGTTTCAGGCGCAGCGACAGCCGGGTTCGGCGTTTAAGCCTTTTGTGTACTACGCGGCGTTGGCTTCGGGCCACTACACCCCGGAGTCCTACGTCAGCGACAGCCCGGTGAGCTATCGGGACGGCTCCGGCTGGTATTCTCCCCGCAACTACGACGGCTCCTTTTGGGGCGGTATAACCCTGCGGCAGGCGCTGGCGGCTTCCCGGAATGTGCCTGCGATTCGGCTGGGGAAAGAGGTGGGGATGGAGCGGGTGGTGCAGGTGTGCCGCACGTTGGGGATTACCAGCCCCATGTTGCCGGTGACGTCTTTGCCTTTGGGGGCGGTGGATTTGACCCCTTTGGAAATGGCCAATGCCTACGCCACCTTTGCCAGCAATGGGTGGTACGCTGAGCCGTCGGTGATTCTCCAGGCCCAAGACCAAAGCGGCCAAGTGGCCTGGAAAAATATCCCTCAGCCCAAGCTGGTGCTGGACCCCTGGGCGGCGGCTGCGCTCAACAGTATGTTGCAGACGGTCATCGAAAGTGGCACAGGGACAGCGGCGCAACTGGGCCGACCGGCGGCGGGGAAAACCGGCACCACCAGTTCGGAGCGGGACATTTGGTTTGTGGGGTATGTGCCCCAGTTGGCGGCGGCGGTGTGGATCGGCAACGATGATTACCAGCCCTTGGGCGGGGGGGCGACGGGGGGGGTGCTGGCAGCGCCGATTTGGCGGCAATTTATGCTGGCGGCCCTCAAAGGGGTGCCGGTGGAGCGATTTACCCCGCCTTCCCATTTCGTGCGACCCAAACCCCGGCGGTCGTGACATCCCTACCTGCGCCTGGGGGAAGGAACCTGTTAAGCTGTAGGAAAGACCGTGGGTGCTATGGCGGATTACTACGAAATTCTGGGTGTATCCCGGAACGCGGATATCGAAGAGATTAAACGTTCCTATCGGCGTTTGGCGCGCAAGTACCACCCGGACGTGAACAAGGAGCCGGGGGCCGAAGAGCGCTTCAAGGAAATTAATCGCGCCTACGAAGTGCTGTCGGACCCGGAGGCCCGCGCCCGCTACGACCGGTTTGGGGAAGCGGCGTTTACGGGGATTCCGGGGGGTGGTGGCTACCAGGATTTCGGCGATATTGGCGGGTTTGCGGATATTTTTGAGCAGTTTTTTGGAGGTTTTGCCGGGTCCACAACCACAGGCCGACGGCGCAGTGGCCCGACGCGGGGGGATGACCTGCGGCTGGATTTGGAGTTGGAATTCCGGGAAGCGATTACCGGTGGGGAAAAACAGATTCGCCTGACCCACCAGGAAACCTGCAGCACCTGCAACGGTTCGGGGGCGCGACCGGGAACCCAACCCAAAGTCTGTCCCACCTGCGGCGGCATCGGGCAAATCCGGCGGGCGGCGCGTACCCCCTTTGGCAGTTTTACCCAGGTCAGCACCTGTCCTGCCTGCAACGGCGTCGGCCAAGTGATCGACGAACTTTGTCCCACCTGTGGCGGGCGGGGGTTCAACCAGGTGACCAAGAAGCTCAAAATCACCATTCCGCCGGGGGTGGACAACGGCACGCGCCTACGGGTCTCCGGTGAAGGGGATGCGGGCGCCAGGGGTGGCCCACCGGGGGATTTGTACGTCTATTTGAGCGTGAAGCCCGACCCCCACTTCCGGCGCGAGGGCATTCACATCTATTCCGAGGTGAAAATTAGCTATCTCCAGGCCATCTTGGGCTGTCACATTCCCGTACCGACGGTGGACGGGCAGTATGACCTGAAAATTCCCCCAGGGACGCAACCGGGGACGGAATTCCGCATTGAGGGTCGGGGTGTCCCGCGCCTGGGCAATTCGGTCAGCCGGGGGGATCACTTTGTCACGGTGAAGGTGGAAATTCCCACCCACATCAGCAGCGAAGAACGGGAGTTGCTGGAGAAACTGGCGCGCATTCGCCACGAAAAAACCAGCAAACACGGCATTGGTGACCTATTCGGCGGCATTTTCGGATGAACCCCTGCTTGGATTTACGGGGCACGCCCTGCCCTTTGAATTTCGTCCGCACCCGCTTGAAGTTGGAGCAACTCCCCCCCGGTACCCTGTTGGATGTGTGGTTGGACGGGGGGGAACCGATCCAGCAGGTGCCCGACAGCCTGCGGCAACAGGGCTATGAAATTGTCCAGATTCAACCGCAACAGGATTACTTTGTCCTTACCGTCAAAGCCTAATGTCCCAGGAAGTGATTGGTCAGGTTAGGGCGGCGCAGGCCAACTTTTACCGGGTCACGACCTCGGAATACGGGGAACTGCTGTGTACTGCTAGGGCGCGGCTCAAAAAAACCGGCCAGTGGGTGCTGGTGGGGGACCAGGTGCGGGTGGCAGAACTGGACCCAGCCAGTCGGCGGGGTGCCATTAGCGAGATTCTGCCGCGGCGGCGTGAGCTGGACCATCCGCCCATTGCCAATGTGGATCAGTTGCTCCTGATGCTGGCTTTGGCGGAACCGGAATTGGATGCCCACCAACTCAGCCGTTTTTTGGTCAAAGCCGAATCCACCGGTTTACCGTTTTTATTGGTTCTCAATAAGGCGGATTTATGCCGCCAAGAACACATCGATTTCTGGCAAGAAAAATTGCATCACTGGGGGTATCAGCCCCTGGTAATTAGCACGACCACCGGCGACCATCTTGCCAAGGTGCAAGCCCATTTATGCGGTAAAATTACTGTCCTGGCAGGGCCTTCCGGGGTGGGGAAATCCAGCCTCATCCGCATGCTCACGGGTGTTGACGTGGCAACTGGCACAGTTGCCCAACGCACGGGGCGGGGTCGCCACACCACCCGTCATATTGAACTGTTGCCCTTACCGGGTGGGGGCATGATTGCCGATACGCCGGGGTTTAATCAACCCAATTTAGACCTCAACCCGACCGAATTGGCCCGCTGTTTTCCCGAAATTCGCCGCCAAAATGCCACCTGTGAATTTGCCAATTGTAGCCATCAAAACGAACCCGGTTGTGGTGTCGAGCGCAACTGGGAACGCTATGAGCATTACGTGCAGTGGTGGCAGGAATTGCAGGCTCTATGGGCAGTCAAACAAAGTCAGGGTCGGTGTGATATTGGGGTGAAATATAAACCGGAAGAAATGGGGCAGTTGCGCAGTGAACCCAAACTGGCTCGCCATAAATACCGCAGTCTTTCCCGCCGTCGTCAACACCAAGAAGTTGACCTCCTGTTGACTGATGACGATTAGGTGATTTCCGAGCGGGTGCAATCATGCGGGCAGCTACGGTCATCTTCCCGGATCAACTGTTTGCGGCGCACCCCGGATTACAGCCTGGTCGTCCGGTTTTTTTGGTAGAAGAACAACTGTTTTTTCGGGACTATTTTTACCCGGCGAAATTTCATCAAAAAAAGCTGGTACTGCATCGCGCCAGTATGCAGGCCTACGGTGATGAATTGCAAAGACGGGGGTATGATGTCGTTTACATTCCCTACCGGTGCGACCCCCGGATGGAGTATTTGTTCCGGCCACTGCAAACCTGGGAAATTCAAGCCATTTACCTTGCGGAATTGGTAGATAATATCCTGACCAAAAGACTCCATAAATGGTGCAGTGTTTATCAGATCAAAATTGTCGAACTGCCCACCCCGAAATTCCTCACGCCCTGGGATTGGTTCCAGGAGCAATTGCCTGCGCAACCACCTTACTCGTTAACCAAGTTCTACATTGCCCAACGCCGGAGATTAAATATCCTTGTGGAGCGGGACAAACCGGTTGGCGGCAAATGGAGCTTTGACCGGGAAAATCGCCAAAAACTGCCCAAAAATATGCCGGTTCCCCAAATTACTTGGCCATCGGCAAATTCCTACGTAATAGAAGCGCAAGATTACGTCGCCAAACATTTTCCTGACCATTGGGGGTCGGTCACGGATTTCTGCTACCCCGTGACCCACCGGGAAGCAGCCCACTGGCTTGAGGATTTTCTCCGCCAACGGTTGGCTTTTTTTGGCGACTACGAAGATGCCATCAGTACCCGGCATGCAATTCTTTTTCATAGTGTTTTGACCCCGATGTTGAATATCGGGTTGCTGACCCCAGACCAGGTTATCCAAGCGACGTTCGATTACGCCCAATCCCAGCCGGTGCGTTTGAATAGTTTGGAGGGGTTTGTGCGGCAGATTATCGGCTGGCGGGAATTTATGGCCGGAATGTATTTACGCATCGGCACCGCCCAACGCCATCGCAATTTTTGGGGTCATTGCCGCCTGTTACCGGCTGCCTTTTACACAGGGACGACAGGGATTTTGCCCCTGGATCATGTGATTCAAAAAGTGTTGCAAACGGCCTATTGTCATCACATTGAACGGTTGATGGTCCTCGGTAACTTTATGCTTCTGTGTGAGATTGATCCCCATGCCGTTTACCGGTGGTTTATGGAGCTTTTTATTGATAGCTATGACTGGGTAATGGTGCCGAATGTCTATGGCATGAGCCAGTACAGTGATGGGGGATGGATGACCACAAAACCCTATATCAGTAGCGCAAATTATCTGCGCAAAATGAGTGATTTTCCGGTGGGGGATTGGTGTGAAGTTTGGGATGGCTTATACTGGCGTTTTATTGAGAAACATCAGGATTTTTTTCGCCGTAATCCCCGCTTGCGTGTGATGACGGCTATGCTCCAAAAAATGGATTCGACCCAGCGGCGCCGCCATTGGCAGGTGGCGGAGGCGTTTCTGGCGCGTTGGCCCGAGCAGACGCCCTAAGATGGAAGCAGGGGATGGGGAAGGCAATCGTGGTGTTGTCTGCCGAGGAGGTGAAGGCCTACGCCCGCCGCCTAGGGTTCCATCGGGTGGGAATTGCCAGCGTTGTGCCTGGGCCGCGGTCCCATTTGCCGGCGTGGTTGGCGGCAGGGTATCACGCCGATATGGCCTGGTTGTGTGATGCCCGACGGCAGCAGATTGAGCGGGTGTTGCCAGGGGTGCGCTCGGTGATTGCGGTGGCGTTGAATTATTACTGGCCGGGGGAGCAGCCTAGGGTGGGAAAAATTGCCCGCTACGCCTGGGGCCGGGATTACCACCGGGTCGTGGGACGGCGGCTCAAGGCGTTGGCTGCCTGGTTGCACCGCCAAGTTCCCGATTGCCAAACCCGGCTGTATGTGGACACAGGGCCGGTGGAGGACAAATTGTGGGCCGAATGGGCGGGCCTGGGCTGGGTGGGCAAACACAGCAATCTCATTACCCGACAGTACGGCTCCTGGGTGGTGTTGGGGGAGATTCTGACGACCCTGGAATTGACCCCCGATGCACCCCACACGGAACACTGCGGCACCTGCACCCGCTGTTTGGCCGCCTGTCCGACGGGGGCCATTGTGCGCCCCTTTGTGGTAGATAGCCGTCGCTGCCTCGCCTATCACACGATTGAAAACCGCCAGGAGACCTTGCCGCCGGAAATTGCCGCCCGTTTGCAGGGCTGGTTGGCCGGGTGTGACATTTGCCAAGAGGTGTGCCCCTGGAACCAACGGTTTGCCCAGCCGACGGATATTGCCGAATTTGCCCCTCGCTTGCCCCGCTGGTCGCTGCGGGAGTGGGCCGAACTGGATGCGGCAACCTGGGACCGCACCCTGCGGGGTTCGGCGCTACGGCGAATTAAACCGGCTATGTGGCGGCGTAATGCTCAAGCATTATTACGCTACGACAGTTAAAAAATCAAAAAAATTTCAAGACTCTTGCAAGATGCCCCCCGGTTGGACCACCAGCCAGCGGCCCCGCCAGTACACCCGTTGTCCCCACGCCCCCGCGAGCCAGATGGCAAAACTCAGGACATCCCGCAGGGGCAACACCCACAGCCACCGATACAGCTCCGGACAGCGAAATGTGCGAATGGCCGCCCATGCCTGCCCCAGCCGCAGGCCGTACATCCCTGCCACCAACGCCAGTGCCCAAGACGCCCCGCCGGTGCTCAACAGCAGCAACCCCCCATAGACCAGACCAAAGGTGGCCCCCAACCCGTAGTACTCCATCCCCCGGTTGAGGCGAATCGTGCGTGCCCAGCGCAATTCTCGCTGCCACACCTGCCGCACCGACTCCCGTCCACAGCAGTTGTCCAAGATATAGGGAGACAACTCCACCCGAAACCCCGCCTGGCGCGCCAAGCGTCCCATGTGGAAATCCGAACCAATCCGATTGACCACCTGCGCCAGTCCTCCCCACGCCTGCACCACCTCCTTGCGCGTAGCAATGGTCGGCCCCAAGGCATACTGCAACCCCCCGTCCAAAGCCCGCCCCAACAAAAATGCCGGGAGAAACTCCACACAGCGGTTCAAAGATGCCAAAGCCGCCCCCAAACCCTGGGGGTGATGGTCCATATAGCCGCAGGTCACCAGACCAATTTCCCGCTGCCGCAAGGGCGCCGTCACCGTCACCAAATAATCCGGCGTCACGCGAATATCACTGTCGGCAAACACCACCGTTTCGTAACGGGCCGCCGCCAGCAAGTGCATGAGATTGCTCACCTGATGGTTGACCCCATGCACCTGCAAACAGTAGAGGCAACGGACGTGTTTATAGATGTTTAATAAGTTTTGTATCAAAGGCACCGCCTGATCCTCAGGGTCCATCACCCCAAACAGGACTTCGTAGCAGGGGTGGTCTTGTTGACAAAAAGAATGCCAGTTGCTGGCCGCTTCCGCATCCAGTCCCCGTACAGGAATGAGTAGGGAAACTCCCCCCGGTTCAACAGTTAGCTCATTGGGCAGATGTATCTGGCGAAATTGCTTGAGGATCAGCCAATTCATGACATAAAAAATAGCACTACAAACTACTAATAATGCTAACAGGGATTGAATCACCACGAGCACCATTGTGACCGGCCGGTAGGGCTTTTCGGGTTTACCCTAACATAAGTTACTGCTCCCTTGATCCACAAAGGGGGATTTCGTGGTAGGGTTAAGAACGTTGGTTGATTAAGGATTTTTTCATGACAACTGCCGCAGAGACACGTTTGCCCCTAGATTGGGTGACGATTATGTTTATTGGAGGGATTCACCTGGGGGCTTTGGTGGCCTTTGTACCGGGGATGACCAATTGGAGTGCTGTGGGGGTGATGTTGCTGCTCCACTGGGTGACGGCCGGGCTGGGGATCACCTTGGGGTTTCATCGCCTGGTGACGCACCGGAGCTTCCAAACCCCGAAATGGCTGGAGTATTTTTTGGTGTTTTGCGGTACGTTGGCCTGTCAGGGCGGCCCGATTGATTGGGTGGGCCTGCACCGGATTCATCACCTGCATTCGGACCAGCCGGGGGACCCCCACGATTCCAATCGGGGGTTCTGGTGGAGCCATGTGGGCTGGATGTTGCACCATATTCCGGCGGATGCGGAGGTGGCAAGGTACACCAAGGACATCAATACGGACCCGGTGTATCTGTTTTTGCAAAATTGGATGTTGGGGATTCAGGTGACCTTGGGGCTGGTGTTGTTAGCGCTAGGGGGTTGGCCCTGGGTGATTTGGGGAATTTTTGTGCGTTTGGTGCTGGTGTATCACTGCACCTGGCTGGTCAACAGTGCTACCCACAAGTTTGGCTATCGTTCCTACGCGTCGGGGGACCGTTCGACCAATTGTTGGTGGGTGGCGCTCCTTTCTTATGGCGAGGGGTGGCACAACAACCATCATGCCTATCCCCATTCGGCGCGCCACGGTTTGCGTTGGTGGGAGATTGATGCGACCTGGATGATGATCTGGCTGTTGCAGAAGCTGGGCTTGGCGACCAAGGTGCGTCTGGCGCATGAGTCCGCGACGGCATAGCCGGTTTGGGGGTGGTGAGGTGAAATGACCTTGCCACCTGTCCCCTGGCAGGCGGGGGATTTTTGGTAGCCTATTGGGTGAGGGGTTGTTCTGCCGGAGCTGCACCGGATGCACAGTCTTTCCTGGCCGACCTGGGTCATCCACATTGCCAGTGTGTTGGAGTGGGGGATGGCAATGGCGTTGTTTTGGCAGTATGGTTGGCGGACGTTCACCTGGGCGATGCTCCCGGCTTTGGGCGGTGCGGTGTGTGCCCTGACCTGGCATTTTTTTGACAATGACCCGCATTTGGACTGGTTGGTGACGGGGCAGGCAGGGTTGACGTTCGTGGGGAATGTGGCGCTGTGGTGGGCGGCGTGGGGGTTGGTGCGGCAGGGGCAACCGTGATGGAAAATTTGCTGTTTGGCTTGTCTTTGTTTCCCTATTTGGGGTTTTTGTGGTGTTTGGGGCGGGCGCGGGCTCCTGGGGGGATACGGCTGGGGTTTGGCTTGACGTTGCTGTTTGTGGCGGTCTCGCTTCCGGCAGGGCTCATCGCACAACGGTACTACGGCACGTCGCTGGCGAATGTGGACATGTTGCACGGGGCGGCGGAATTTTGGTTGACCGTTGCCAATTTGACGCTGGTGTTGGGGGTGCGGCGGGCGCTGCAGCATAAGATGGAAAAGCAACGCCAGGGGGCAATGGCCCAGGAATAGGATGGCAGGGACGGTTTTGGTGACGGGGGTGGCGGGTTTTATCGGGTTTCATTTTGCCCAGGCGCTCCTCGGTCGGGGGTATGAGGTGGTGGGCGTGGACAATTTGAACCCCTACTATTCGGTGCAATTAAAGCAGGACCGTCTGCAGCAGCTCAAAAACTATGACCGGTTTCGGTTTCAGCTTTTGGATTTGGCCGACCGCCAGGGGACGGAGGAATTATTCGCGCGGCATCAACCGGAAATCGTGGTGCATTTGGCAGCGCAGGCGGGGGTGCGCTATTCCCTAGAGCATCCCCACACCTATATCCACAGCAATGTGGTGGGATTTTTGCACGTTTTGGAAGGGTGTCGGCATCACCGGGTCAAGCATTTGGTGTTTGCTTCTTCGAGTTCTGTGTATGGGTTAAATACCCAAATGCCCTTTTCCGTACGGGATAACGTGGATCACCCCATTAGTTTGTATGCGGCGACCAAAAAATCCAATGAACTGATGGCCCACACCTACAGTTATTTATTTGGTTTGCCCGTCACCGGGTTGCGCTTTTTTACGGTGTATGGGCCTTGGGGACGACCGGATATGGCCCTTTTCAAATTCACCCAAGCGATTTTGGCACGGCGACCCATCCCGGTGTATAACTACGGCAAAATGCAGCGGGATTTCACCTATATCGATGACATTGTGGCGGGAATGTTGGCAATTTTCGAGCACATTCCCACACCGCAGCCCCTGGAGGAACTCCACCCCGGGGTCAGCGTTGCCCCCTACCGCTTGTACAACATCGGCAACCACCGCCCTGTGTCCCTGTTGGATTTCATTGCGGTTTTAGAGCAGGCGTTGGGCTGTACGGCCATCAAAGAATTTCTGCCGTTGCAACCGGGGGATGTGCCCGCTACGTATGCCGACATTGCCGATTTAACGGCGGCGGTGGGTTTTGTGCCCCAAACCCCCATCGAAGTCGGCATTCCCCGCTTTGTCGCCTGGTATCGGGATTACTATCGCCTGAGCTGATGCACCTGCTTTTTGTGGTCACCCGCGGGGATGCCATCGGCGGGGCGCAAATTCATGTCAGCGACTTGGCCCACCACCTGCAACACCAGGGGCATCATGTCGGGGTGATTTCCGGGGCAGGCACCCCCTTGCAAACCTTATTGGCACGGCATCACATCCGCCACTACATTCTTCCCGAATTGGTGCGCCCAATTCATCTCAGCAAAGATAGGCAGGCCCTGGTCAAACTGGGGCGGCTATTGGGGAAACTGCGCCCCGATTTGGTCTCCCTGCATTCCAGCAAAGCAGGCTTTTTGGGACGGTTGGCCTGTTATGCGCAAAACATTCCTTGTGTGTTTACCGTACATGGGTGGTCGTTTGCCACGCCGGGTTGGCAGGCGGGTTTTTATCAGATGTTGGAGCGGTTGTGCGCCCCGATTCCCCGCAAAATCATCTGTGTTGCCGAAGCCATCCGTCGCCAGGGGATTGCCGCAGGATTACCGCCGGAAAAATTGGTCACGATTTACAATGCCATGCCCGATATTTCCCCAGAATTGCGGGCGCAACCGGATCGGGGTTCGCCGGTGCGAATTATTATGATTGGGCGGTTGGAACCCCAAAAAGCCCAGGCAGATTTACTCCAAGCAGTAGCCAAGTTACATCGCCCCCATGTGCATGTGGATTTGGTCGGGGATGGCCCCCTCTTGCCGCATCTGCAACGGTTGGTGGCACAGCTCCAGCTCCACGACCGCGTGACCTTTTGGGGGTATCGCCCGGATGTGGCGCGGTTGTTGGCCCAGGCGCACATTTTCGCCCTTATTTCCCACTGGGAGGCTTTTCCCCGCTCCACCCTAGAGGCGATGCGGGCGGGTTTGCCGGTGGTCGTCAGCGATGTAGGTGGGGCTGCCGAAGCGGTCATTCCAGGGGTGACCGGTTACGTGGTGGCGCCAGGTCAGCAAGCGCAGTTAATTCAAGCCCTACAACACTTAATTGATTCCCCACAACAGCGGCGGGCGATGGGGCAAGCGGGGCGAGAACGCTATGAAGCCCACTTCACCTTTCCCCGGTTGTTAGCCCAAACCGTGCAGGTCTATCAACAGATTCTGGCCCCCAATGCCGACCCATGAGTTCACCCATGTTCGCGACCGAACAACTCACTTGGCCATCATCCCAAACCGCAACAGTTGCTCAGAAATAGACGCAAGACTTATAGTCATTTTTATTGAAAATGCAACATTTTATGAGAGGAGGGTGTAAGATGGGGAGGAAGGTGAGCATCAAGGAGGAGAATCAGAATGTGTTACAGTCTGGATTTACGGAAGAAGGTGATAAGTTTCATTGAGAACGG
>NZ_JBRCEP010000048.1:0-15441 GCF_053491055.1 Gloeomargarita sp. | reverse complement strand
ATCCACCCCCACACCCCCGCGAGCTAACTAACCAAAAAAGATTTTTCCTGGTTGGGGGTTTGCCGGGGTTTTGTAGGCATACTGTACTGCTTCTGGGCGGGGATCAAAACTACCTGGCGAACGTTTTCTGATAAACTCTTAATGAAATGTAAAAAAACGATTTAGCACATCCCATGAATATTTTGGTGGTTGGGGCGACGGGAACCCTAGGGCGGCAGGTGGTGCGGCGGGCCTTGCAGGAAGGACATCGGGTGCGTTGTTTGGTGCGGACGTTGCCCAAAGCGACGTTTTTGCGGGAGTGGGGGGCAGAACTGGTGCTTGGGAATCTCTGTCGCCCGGAAACCCTACCGGCGGCGCTGGCGGGGATGGACGTGGTGGTGGATGCGGCGACGGCCCGGCCTACGGATGGGATTGGCATTCGCGAGGTGGATTGGCAGGGCAAGGTGCGTCTGGTGCAGGCGATGGTGCAAGCGGGGGTGAAACGGCTGCTCTTTTTTTCCATCCTGGGTTGCGAGCGCTATCCCCATGTGCCCCTGATGAGTGTCAAGGCGGCCACCGAGGCTTTTTTGGCAGAAGCAGGTTTGGATTACACCATTTTGGCGCCAGCGGGTTTTTTTCAAGGGTTGATCGGCCAGTTTGCCATTCCCATTTTGGAGGAGCAATCCGTGTGGCTGACGGGCACCTCGACGGCGGTGGCCTATATGGATACCCAGGATGTGGCGCGGGTGGCGCTGCGCTGTCTGGAGGTGCCAAGTACGATTGGGCAGAAACTGCCGGTGGTGGGTCCCAAGGCGTGGACGTCGGAAGAAATCATTGCCCTGTGTGAACGGCTCAGCGGCAAAACGGCCCGGGTGGTGCGGGTGCCTTTGGGGGTGTTGACCGCGACCCGCCAGGTGCTGCGGGGGTTTCAGTGGACCTGGAATATCGCCGACCGTTTGGCGTTTGCCGCCGTGCTGGCCGGGGGGGACACCCTGACTGCGGACATGACGGCGGTTTATGCCCAGTTGGGGTTATCGCCAGCAGAAACCGGCACCTTGGAGAATTATTTGGCGGAATATTTCAGCCGCATTTTGCAGAAACTCAAAGAACGCAACTATGAATTGGACCGGCAAAAACGCCAAGAACAGGAAAAACGCCAACGCCGCCGTTCCGTCAAAACATCCGCCAAAACCGGCAGTTAACATCTGGACTTTATTTTCTTTCTCCTATAATCCCTTATTACAACCGGGCAGGGGTCGTGGTGGGTAAAATTGGCATTATTTATAACGATGGCAAACCGGAGGCAGAACGCGCCGTCCGGGAATTACAGGCAATTTTGGCGCAGCGGGGACGGCAGGTCTGCGTGGCGACCGGGGTAGGGGGACTGCTCGGCTATGCCCAACCGGAGAGTCCGGTGTGCCATACCCCGATAGAGTGGCTGATCCCGCCGGGGTTTGATGCCGATGTGGAATTCACGATTGTTTTGGGGGGGGATGGCACGGTACTGGCTGCCAATCGCCAGTGCGCGCCCTTGGGCATTCCATTGCTCACCGTGAACACGGGGCATTTGGGGTTTCTCACCGAAACTTACTTGGAATGTTTGCCCACGGCTTTGGATGCGGTCTTAAGCGGCGACTATCAGGTGGAAGAGCGCACGACGTTGGCCGTCCAGGTATGGCAGGGCAGCGCGCGGATTTGGGAGGCACTGGCGCTCAATGAAGTGGTTTTGCACCGGGAACCCCTGGCCAAGCTCTGCCATTTTGAGGTGCAGGTGGGCAATCACGTGGCGGTGGATATTCCCGCCGATGGGGTGATTGTCTCTACGCCCACGGGTTCAACCGCCTATGCCCTGTCCGCGGGCGGGCCGGTGTTGTCGCCGGGGGTGGCGGCTCTTTTGCTGATCCCGATTTGTCCCCACTCCTTGGCTTCGCGGGCCTTGGTGTTTGACGACCAGGAACAGGTGCAGATTGTGGCGGCCAACGAGTCCCGGCTGGTGTTGGTGGCCGATGGGAATGCTGGGTGTTACGTCCAACCGGGGCATCACGTCACCGTGGCGCGTTCTCCCTATCCCGCCCGCTTTGTCCGTTTGCGCCCGCCGGAATTTTTCCATCTGCTGCGGCAAAAATTGGGCTGGGGCTTGCCCCACCAGGCCAAACCCAAAGCGCCTTGACGTCAGCACGCTCCCAAAGTTTGGGTCAAAAAGGTCGGCACCCCTTCGCACGGCAAGGGACGGCTAAACCAGTACCCTTGCGCCAAAGGACAGCCCAACCGTTGCAGCCACCGCCATTGCATCTCCGACTCCACTCCTTCGGCCACCACCGTTAGCCCCAGACTGGTTCCCAACTGGACCATCGCCGTAACGATCGTCTGCGCCCGTAACCCCATGCCCCGCAAAAACGAACGGTCAATTTTGAGGTACTGAATCGGCAGATCGTGCAGGCGTGCCAGAGAAGAATACCCCGTGCCAAAATCGTCCAAGGCCACCCACACCCCCAATTCCCGCAACCGCAATAGCGTCGCCTGGGTCGCTGCCATGTCTCCCACCAACACCCCTTCGGTAATTTCCAGCACCAATTGCTCCGGCCGTGAGCCGTTGGCTTGCAACGCCTGCGCCACCGTCGGGACAAACTCCGGGTCGGTCAACTGCACCGGCGCCACATTCACATGCATACGGAAACCGGCGGGTAAATCCCAGCGCGCCTGCCACTGGGCCAACTGCGCCACCGCCTGCTCCAGTACCCACCGTCCCAAGGGCACCATCAAGCCATTGGCCTCCGCCAAAGGGATAAACTCCCCCGGCCCCAGCAACCCCCAACTGGGATGTTGCCAGCGCACCAAGGCCTCAAACCCCACCAGCAACCCGGTCGCCACCGCCACCACCGGCTGATAATGTAGGACGAATTGCTGATGTCGCAAGGCCAAAGCCAAATCGTAGGTGCGCCCCTGCACTTGGGTGATCTCCGGTTCTTCCTGCATGTCCAATATCTCCTGCTCCACCGTCATCACCACCGCCCGCACATCTGGGTCGGCCAACCGATTCACCAGCGCCACCTGCACCGTCACCCATTGACCGGTGGCATTCCGCAGCGAACACCGTCCCCAAATGGTCACCTCCGGGTGGGCTAACGCCCGTTGCCACAGCACCCTCATACCCACATGCTCCCGCGGGTGCACATAATCCCACCAACACTGCCCGACCAACTGCACCCCCCCTTGCCCCAAAATCAGTCGCCATTGCCCACAGGCGGCTAGCACGACCCCAGCCTCGTTGAGCAGTAAAGCGGTTTCACCTGTTAATGAATGGGACAGCATATAGGTAAATTCGTGTGCGCATCCAAATAGTGATCTCAATCACAACCAAAAAAACCGAAAACACTCAAATCGAGGATTGAAGACGCTTAAGAACCTCCAGAATGTAAACAATTATTAATCCTACCAAGAATATAACAGGAATTGGCCGCAGCCACACCTGTAAAAATGCCTAAGTTGGCATCAGCAGCTTCCGTAAATACGCCCCCATTTAACCTGGAGTTAACTTGGCAATCCCTCTACCCAACCGCCAAAGTTCTGCAAAAACGCTCTACCATCTGAGTAGTCTCGCTGGTGATATTACTTTTATCATTACTGTATTAATTATTACTATCATTACTGTATTAATTATTACATTTACTCATTACGTCGAGGGATTAACTATTACCCAAAAACTGGGTCTTAGGCCCTGCCCTAATGCCTCCGGCACGCTGTGCTGCAAAGGGAACCAGGGAGCAATCCCGCATGCTATGGCTTCGCCACCTGGGAAGGGGAAAGTAGTTCTCACCAAAAACAAGAATCCCTGTCCTTTTGCGGAGCGTGGGGTAGCCATCCCACGCCTAGAGGGCAGAGGGATGGTTGTAGGCACAGAAATATCTGGTGCATTTTTCCGAAATCCACGCTGGCAATCGGCATGGGATGGCGAGCTGCTATCCTGTGGGTTTTGGTTGGCGGTTATCTGGGCGGGGAGGGGGTGTTCTGCCGCAGTTCCACCAGGGGTGCTTGGGGGTCGCTAAGGTCAATGGCGGCGATGCGATGCCGCGGCACTTGCCGGGGCAGGTTGCGCAGGCGGTCGAGGGTGGCCAATTGTTCTGGCAACTGGTGCACATCTCCCCCCAGCCGAATGACCCCCAATTCCGTGTGCAGACGAATATCTCCCGGATTGGCCCAGTCAATCGCTGTGACCTGCACGGGACTGGCTGCCACCGCTTGATAGACCGGCGGCCACAGGGATTTTTGGGTGGGATGCCAACCGGTTACCTGCAAGGCGGGGTAGCGCTGGCGTTGCCGGAGGACGGGGGCATATTCGGCGCTAAGTTGATTGCCCTCCGGGTCGAGAAACCCCTGAATGGGACTGGTGCAAGCCTGGGTGCAGACCAACACAGCCACGGGTTGGCGTTCCCGCACCCACACTTCGACCCGACTGGGAAAGCCCTGGCGACGTACTCGCACCTGCGCCACCATCGGTTGCTGGACCAGTTTGGCAGTGAGGGCGGTAGGAGACAGTTGCCACAGCAGTTGCGGCTGTTTGAAATCCAACCATGCCCGTACCTTGGCTTCACTCAGCAAGCCTTCGGTGCGAATGGCAATTTGTTGGGGGTCGCGAATCTGCCACACCGGATGCACCAACACCCAACCGAGCCCCAGCGTGGTTGCGGCGCTGGCTAGGGTTTGCCAAAGTTCTCGCCAAAAGCGCCGTTGCCGCTCCCGACGCATCTGTTGCCGCCGCTGGCGAAAGTCCACAAGTTCTGGGGAGGTTTGCATTGGGGGTTATGACGGCCTAATTGTATTATCTAATCTTTCTAATTAATTTCGCGGTGATGTATGGCTATTGGCAAGACGTGATGTCTGGGCTGTGCTTAGGTTGAAGCGGCGATCAACATTTTGGCGCTCGGTTTACGTACTGTGGGGCACACAGAAACTTACGCCTGTGCAGCGGTGGCCGCTACTCAGCTTCTGGCGACAGGGGTTGGGCAAGCCGCCTCGTTGAAGCAGGAAGCTCCCTCGGTGACGGTGGAATCCCCTTCCTGAGGGCAGCGAAGGGAGGGAAAGATGTCAATCAATAATTTTTTTTTAACTTGTCAATAATTTTTAACTTGGATTACGGAGCCGTTCGGTTCACAATAGGTAGGGATACTCAAGCCGAGTCCCCATTCCGTTCCTGCCGAGTCATGTACAGTCTTTTTGCGGGTGCTCTGAAGGTCGAGCGGCTCACGGTGGCCATGCGGGGGTTGCCGTCGGCGTTGGCGGGTCTGCGGCTGGTGCAGCTTTCCGATTTGCATTTTGACGGTCTGCGGTTGAGTCCGTCCCTGTTGCGGCAGGCGTTGGCGGCGACCCAGGCAGCGCAACCGGATTTGGTGGTGCTCACAGGGGATTACATTACGGATGACCCGCGCCCGATGGGGGAATTGTGCCGGTATTTGCGGGAAATACGGGCGACTTATGGGGTTTATGCGGTGCTGGGCAACCACGATATTGAATGGCCGCAGGCGCGGCAGGTGGTGACCGAGGCGTTGACCCAGGCGGGAATTCAGGTGTTGTGGAACCAGGTGGTTTATCCGGTGGGGCCGGGGTTGGCGGTGGTGGGGCTGGCGGATTTTTGGTCTAAGGAATTTCGTCCGGCACCGGTGTTCCAGAGCATCCCCCCGGAGGTGCCGCGTCTGGTGTTGTCCCACAATCCCGATAGCGCCGAGGTGTTGCAACGGTGGCGGGTGGATTTGCAATTGTCGGGCCACACGCACGGGGGGCAGGTGGTGATTCCGGGGTTGGGGCCTTTGCCTGCCTGTACCCGCACCTGGTTCCAACGGATGCCCCGCTGGTTGCGGCGGCGGATTCCTTCGCCGTTGTTCAACCAAAACTGCGACCGGGTGATTGTGCATTGGGAATGGAGCGAGGGTTTGCATCAGGTGGGGGCCAATCAACTGTATGTGAACCGGGGGTTGGGCACTTATCTCCCAGGGCGTTTGGGGTGTCCCCCAGAGGTCACAGTGATTACCCTCACGCCTGCGACGGAACCACTGGCACCGGCACCATGGGAACAGCCGGTTTTAGAACCTTCGCCCAGTTGAGCCGACTGTTGGGTAAAGGGGCATGGCAAAGTCTTGAATGAGGGGGAAGCAGGCACCTTGTGCAAACCCCCTTGCAGGTCAATCGGTTGGTGAATGAATGGCTGCAAAATCAGTACTTCGTAGGTTGCATTGCAGTTGTGCAGAACTCTGCAACAAAAGGTCATCAATCCGCGTCAGGCAAAATGCTTAATGAGAAAGTTTTTTGTTTGTTTTTATAGCAGTTAAGCGAGCATGCAGTGCCGCAATAAGGGACTGTGTAGGGGCGTCTGGACAGCGCCTTTACAAGGCCGTTTGTGGACTGCGTAAGAATCCCCTGACTTCAGGCGCTAGGAGTGTCAATTCTGGGAGATAGCCCATTTGCAGCAGTAAATCCCAGCAGGCCAGGGGATGGGATTAGAGCAGGAACTTGTGCCTAGGGAATTTCATCGGCAAAACTCTGCACCCGTACAAATTGAAACGGGCCGGCAATGGCACCCCACACTTGGGCATCGGTTTCTGGGTCGCGCCCGCGGTCTATGCTGATAAATTCCCGTTCGTTGATGGTAAATTCGCTGTCGAGGTAGGTTTTTTTGCCCCGCCGTTCCACCAAACACTGTTTGCCGGGAGCGACTTTGCCATGAAAACTGCGGCCATCCCAGGTGACGATCATGTTGCAACCGGGCAGGGGACGCAGGTGATCCCGCGTTAGCGCGGCCAGGCGTTCCTTTTGCCGGGCCGCCCCGTAAAATTGGGCTTCATCGGCGACTGCATAATTGACAATTTCCAAGTGGTCGGCCACGGTCACCACGTGCAACACCCGCACCCGATAGGGATGGTGGAGTTCGTAGTCATAGGCCTGTTCGACGTATAAACTCAAGCCGTCTAGCAAGGACCAGGGCAGGGGGCGCATACACACCCGGATATGGGCAAAAAAGGGGGGATTTTCCAGGGCTTGGGCTTGGTTGCTAAAGTCGGCGGCCAGCCAGCGGGCGAGGGTTTTTTGGTCAGTGGCGTGGGTCATCGCACAAGTTCATCCCTTACCAGGAACGCCAAGCAAAGTTAGGATTATTGTAGGGTCTGCAAGGGGCGCACGGGTGATCGTCGATCCAAATTGGCGGCTGTGGCTGAGTTGGTTGGCTGTTCTGTTGGTGCTCAGCAGTTTGGGGTGGGGCGGGCTGGCGCGGGGATTGTCGTTCCTGCTGTTGCTGTTTGTGCTGACACCGGCGTTGGTGACCCTGGGGCTGCGTTGGTGGTTGCGACGGCAGTTGGTGGCGGCGTCCTGTCCGGTGTGTGGTTTTGCGTTCCAGGGCGTGCTGCGCACCCAGACCCAATGCCCCCGCTGCGGGGAACGTCTCCAGGTCACGCCGAAGGGGTTTGTGCGGCTGACACCGCCGGGGATTGTGGATGTGGAGGCGGTGGAAATTCCCGAATCCCAAAATTGAGGTGAGCGATGACCCTCCAGGAACTGCGCCAGGTGCAACGGCAAGCCGGGGCCGTCTTTCACCCGGACGGCTATCCCCTCACCTTTGGCCGGGAACAGGAAGCCGATGCCGAGCGGCTGGTCGTTCTGGACCGCAGCCACTGGGGACGCCTGCGGCTGTTGGGGGCCGACCGCATCCGCTATTGGCACAACCAAAGCACCAACAACATTCAGGCGTTGGCGGTGGGGCAAGGCTGTGATACGGTGCTGGTTACGGCCACCGGGCGCACCTTGGATTTGGTCACCACCTACGTGGAACCGGAATGGTTGACGCTGATTATTTCGCCGGCGGCCCGCGCTACCATTCCCCAGTGGCTAGAAAAATATATTTTTTTTGCTGACCAGGTGACGGTGGCGGATCACACGGACACGACGGTGCTGTTTACCCTGTTGGGGCAGGCAGCGACGCCGGTTATTGAGGCGCTGGGGGCCGCTGCTTTGGTGGGGCAACCCACGGGCACCCACACCACGGTTCTGTGGCAGGGCAACCCGGTGTTGGTGGCGGTGGGCACGGGCTTGGCGCACCCTGGCTATACCCTCATGGCGCCCGTGAGCATCGCTGTTACCCTCTGGAACTGGTTGACCCACCAAGGGGCGATTCCCTGGGGGGACCAGGCCTGGGAATGGCTGCGCATTGCCCAGGGCCGACCGGCGGTGGGGGCCGAATTGACGTCCGATTACAACCCCCTGGAAGCGGGACTTTGGCAGGCGGTTTCCTTCCAAAAAGGCTGCTATATCGGGCAAGAAACCCTGGCGCGGCTGAACACCTACCAAGGGGTCAAACAACAACTCTGGGGTCTGGTCATGACCGCTCCGGCCGCGCCGGGCACTCCCTTGCGGGTCAACGGGGAAAAAGTCGGGCAACTCACCAGCTATACCCATTACTTTGGCCGGGAGCATCGGGGTTTGGGCTATCTCCGCACCAAAGCCGGGGGCGCCGGACTTACGGTGGACGTGGCCGGACAGCCGGCGCAGGTGGTGGATATTCCCTTGGCGCACCGGGGCTACCTATCCCAACGCCAGGGGTAACTGGGCGGAGCCGGGGATGGGCGGGGCCAACCCCTCTGGCTCGGTACCGGCCAACAACGCCTGGGCCGCCAGAAGCAAATCGGCTTTTAAGGGCTGTAACTCCTCGTTTTCGTCAACATATTGGGCCAAGACGGTCAGCGGGTCGAGGGCTTGACGCAAATCCAACTGGGTCACCCGCTGCCGGGGCTGCTCCGCCGTCAATTCCGCTTCTATCGTGTAGCTGTGGGCCGTCGCCAATGCCGCCTGTAGGGGAGCCAAATGAATCTGTTGCGTTTGTTCCGGTTTCAGACGGTAGATTAGGCGCACAATACTATCGGCAATCGGCGTTCTCTGAATCTGGGCCAACAATTCCGCCTGCGGGTCAGCAGCGGCAGTCACATCGGCGCGAATCGTGACCATCCGGCGGGTCGGCAGCGGGCAAAATTCAAAGTGGGTTGCTGTTGGGGTAATGTCAATCAAAACGTAGCCTTTGGCCTCGTTTTCCTCGCTAAAATCCACCCGTTCGATACTCCCGGCATAGACCACCGGCGGGTGACGGTGCAACACCTGATGGCGATGCACATGCCCCAAGGCCACATAGCGAAAACAGGGCTGCGCCAACAGCGATAAAGGCACCGTCAAGGTTTTGCCCGCCGAAAGCAACCGTTCCGCCCCAAAGCTGGCCTGATCCACCATCACATGCGCTGCCAAAATCGCCGGCAGATTCGCATCCAAATTGATCAGTTCTCCCTCCAGCGCCGCCCGCAACCGTTGCAACAACAACTCATTAATTTGGGTCATGGACATTCCCTGGGTTTCCGGTTTGGTTAACAGCATCGAACGGGTAATCCAGGGCAAGGTAACAATCTGGATCGCCCCTTGGCGGGTGGATAGGGTATGGGTTGCCAGGGATTCCCCCACGATCACCCCCGGCACCTGCAACGCCCGGTAAATGGATAGGGACGCCCCCCCCTCACCCTGGGTATGTTGATCGTGATTGCCGACCAACAACACCACCGGAATCCCCGCCGTCACCAAACGCAAAAATTGCTGGGCAAACAACTCCTGCAACAGAGGCGGCGGCGTCGCATCGGGAAAGGCATCGCCGGTAAACAACACCACATCCACCGGTAAATCCAAGGCCCGGTCAATACACAACTGCAACGCCCGATGCACATCCTCTACCCGCGTATTCAAACCCGTATCGGGATTGAGGCGCCCGTGATTTTGGCCGCTTCCCAAATGAATATCCGAAAGGTGCAGAATGCGTATGCCCATTGCCCAAACAATTGCTCCCCCATCCCACAAAATTGTGCCAATTTAACGCCAAAATCCCCCCCTCCCCCTATTTATTATTGTATCGCAAGCGCAACTCCTACACGCCCAGTCGGTCAACATGGCATGGGAAGGACTTGCGCGATTCACTGCAATGGCCCCCTAGGTCCCAGATGCGGGACAAAATTTCTGCTGCTTGTTCATGCGATCCTGGATTGCTTACCCCATTTAGGTCACCAAACATGGCGCGTTGGGATGGGCAACGACAAGGGGCAATGTTTCTGGTTGGCCCCTGGGCTGGGCTACCCTAAAGGAGGACTCTGCGGGCGGAACCCTACCTATGGCGACTTTGGCGTTCAACGGTGTCCTGTTTCCCCAGGTGGAGGGGGTGATTTGGGACAAAGACGGCACGCTGGCCGATACCTTGGAGTACTGGCGGCAGGTGGGGGAACGGCGGGTGCGCCTGCTGGATGCAGCCATCCCAGGGATCGGGACACCGCTGGCGGCCGCCTTTGGCCTGGGCAACGGCACCATCGCGCCGGGGGGATTGTTGGCCACTGGCAGTCGCTACGAGAATGAAATTGCGGCGGCGGCTTACATTGCCGAGCGCGGGCGGGATTGGCAGAATGCTTTGGCGTTGGCGCAAGCGATTTTTCGCCAGGCGGATCAGGAATCCCCCCAAATTACCAGCATTCCCTTGCGACTCGGGGGGCGGGAAGTGTTGACCCAACTGGCGCAGGCGGGCTACAAACAGGCCATTCTCTCGGCGGATGTCTCTGCCAATGTCCAGGGCTTTGTCCGGCACAACCGCTTGGACACCCTGCTGGCTTACTACACCGGCATTGATACCGGACCGACCAAACCCCACCCAGAACCCCTCTACAAAACCTGCGCCGCCTTGGGGTTAAGGCCAGAGCAGGTGGTGATGGTGGGGGATTCGCCCGTAGATATGGAAATGGCACGCCAGGCCGGTTGCGCCGGAGCCATTGCAGTCAGTTGGGGATTTCATCCCCAAGAGAGGTTGGCGGCCTTGGCAGACGTGGTGATTACCGACTGGAACCAGATTCAAGTGTTAGGGTGAAGGAATACTGCCAATGCGATGGGGCGGCCAAAACCGCACGGCAGCGCGGCCAATGATATTCTTGCGGGGCACAAAACCCCAAAAATGGCTATCGAAACTGTGGTTGCGGTTATCTCCCAGCACCAGGTAATGGTTGGGGGGCACCACCACCGGGCCGTATTCATAATCGGGAGCCGCCGCCAAATAGGGTTCTGGCAAGGGTTTGCCGTTGATAAAAACCGTCCCTTTTCGCACCCTGACCTCCTCCCCCGGCAGGCCCACAATGCGCTTGATAAACGCCTCGCGAAACCCCTGGGCTTTCAGGGCTTCTGTGGGTTGAAAAACTACGATTTCTCCCCGCAGCGGGTCGCGAAATTCGTAGGTTAATTTGTCAATGATCAACCGGTCGTTGACCGCCAGGGTGGGCAGCATGGATTCCGAGGGAATATAGCGCGCTTCCGCCACAAAGGTACGAATTCCAAAAGCAAGCAGGACACTCACCCCGATGGTTTTGCCCCACTCAACCGCAGCATTTTCTTCGGTGGGTTGAGACCCGGGCCGAGACCGATGTTTGTCCACTTTGGTCATAGTTCCCAAACAGGCATACCACTGCCATTAATGAATGTAGCGCATCCTGCTCCCCTCAAAACTGCTAAGCCAGGGGGCGATACACCCGGTAGTTGATATGAGGAAAGATGTTGTCGATTTGTTCCAGTTGGGTCAGCCATTCCCGGTCAATTTTCCCCGCCTTGATCTCCTCGTACAAGCGGTTGAGCCGTTGCAGGTGCGAACGGGTACGCCGCACGGCATAGGGGACCATCGTCCCTGTGCGCATGATAAACGCCCAATCCGACGACTGCGCCAACAGCAACTCCCGCGCCGCCTGGTTGAGCGCCCGCCATTCCCATTCATCCTGGGGTTCCCGCTGGCTGAGTTCAATCATCCGCTCGGTGGCCTTGTGCAGGTGGGGATAAATCCACGCATTCGTCTCATTGAGCCAATACTCGTGAAACCCCTTGTACCCCCAACTGGACTGGGCAGGACGGCACACCTGCTGGGTGGGATGGCGGCGCAAATAGTCGCTCAAATGAATCATCTCATACACATCCTGGTCGTAGTAGGACTTGCGGAATAGGAAGTCCAAAAACCAGGGTCCCTCGTACCACCAGTGGCCGTATAGCTCCGCATCGTAAGGGGCAGTCACAATCGGGGGACGCTGCATCAGTTCCGCCAAATGTCCAATCTGCTGCGTGCGGTTGTACATAAAATTCGCTGCGTGTTCCGCCGCTTTTTCCTTGGCCCAGTAGGGGTCATAAAGCGCCTTATCCGACAAACTGCTATTGCGGTGGGTAATGCGGTGGTACTTGATCCCCACATTTTTGCGCTGGCCGTTGGGCATGATGTAGGGCTTGATGTACTCGTAGTCCGCTTCCCAGCCAATATCCTTGTAGAATTCCCGGTACACCGGGTCCCCCGGATAACCCACTTCGGACGACCACACCTGCTGCGAGGTTTCGTGGTCCCGCGCAAACGCCGCCACCCCTGTTTCCGTAAACACCGGCGCATAGGTGCCGTAGCGAGGCCGGGGCCGGGCGTAGAGCAACCCATGCCCATCGCAGATGAAATAGCGAATCCCCACATCCGCCAACATCCGTTCCAGCCCTTCGTAGTAGGCGCACTCCGGTAGCCAGATGCCCCGGGGTGGACGGCCAAAATGCTCCTGGTAATGTTCCACCGCCACCTGCAACTGCGCCCACACCGCCTGGGGATACATCTGCATCAGGGGCAAATAGCCATGGGTGGCGCCGCAAGTAATGATGTCGAGGTTATTCGTATCTTGAAATTGCTTAAAGGCGGCCACCAAATCCCCGTCGTAATCTTCCCAGGTCTGCCGAATCAGGTTGAATTCCCGGGCGTAGTGTTCCGCCAGGTAGCGAATATGGCCGTTGTACTGATTGTGTTCAACCTCCAACTCCGCCAATTCTTCTAATTTGGCCAAGTATGCATCATAGCGTTCCTGCAACAGGGGGTCACGCAACATCTGCACCAAAGGCGGGGTCAGACTCATGGTCAGTTGGAAATCAATCCCGTCCCGTTTGAGCCCCTCAAACACCCGAATCAGGGGAATATAGGTTTCTGTAATGGCTTCGTACAGCCATTCCTCTTCCAGAACGTAATCGCTTTCCGGATGGCGGACAAAGGGCAGGTGAGCGTGTAGTACAAGCGCTAGATAGCCAATAGCCATGCGGGAACCCAAAATATCGCCACTATCCTAGAATTTTCCCATACTTTGGGCCGGACGGACCGACCCCTTGGTCGCAAAGGCTGTTTCCTTTGAGGGCAGCAGTTGTTTTTTCATTGTAAAAAAAGGACTGGCAATGGCATGGATGTGAGGTCGGGCAAACCCGTCGAGGAACCCTGCTATGATGCGAAATGATCCTAAATGGGCATCTCCCCATGAGTTTATTTGATTGGTTTGCCAACCGTCCCAAGGCTGCCCCTTTGAGCCAGGAGCACCAACAGCGGGAAATTGCTGATGGCCTGTGGACCAAATGCCTGGCCTGTGGGGCTTTGACCTACACCAAAGATTTACATTTGAATAACAAAGTCTGCCCGGAATGCGGCTACCATCACCCGGTCAAAAGCCATGAACGGCTCAAGCAATTGCTGGATGCGGATACCTGGCAACCCCGGAATGAACACCTGACCGCCTGTGACCCGTTGCATTTTGTAGACCGCAAGCCCTACAGCGAACGTCTGCGGGAAATGCAACTGAAAACCGGGTTGAACGATGCCATCCAAACGGGGTTCGGCAAAATTGAAGAGCAGCCTGTGGCCCTGGGGGTGATGGATTTTGACTTCATGGGCGGCAGCATGGGTTCGGTGGTGGGGGAAAAAATTACCCGCCTGGTGGAAGAGGCCACCCAAGCCCGCTTGCCTGTGATTTTGATTTGCGCTTCCGGGGGGGCCCGGATGCAAGAGGGGATGCTGAGTTTGATGCAGATGGCCAAAACCGCGGCGGCGTTGGGACGCCATCGGCAGGCCAATTTGCTTTACATCAGCGTCCTGACCCATCCGACCACCGGCGGCGTGACAGCCAGTTTTGCCATGTTGGGGGATTTGATTCTGGCCGAACCCAAGGCGCTCATTGGCTTTGCCGGACGGCGGGTGATCGAACAAACCCTGCGGGAAAAACTACCTGAGAATTTCCAAACCGCCGAATACCTGTTGCAACACGGGTTTGTGGATATGATTGTGCCCCGCACCCGCCTGCGCAGTACCCTGGCGCGCCTTTTGCGCCTGCATACCCCCACGCCCGTACCCGTAGGACAGCGGTATGTGACCCCCGGATTCCTGTTAAGCTAAAAGGTGCTGCTGTGTTGGGCGTACTGAGGAGAATTATGGTCAGAACCTGCCTGTGGCTGTTACTGAGCGCCTGGCTGTGCCTGGGCTGGACCCTGCCTGTTTGGGCGGTGGAATTGGATGCGGCGACCCGTACCGTGCCCCTAAATGATAAGGGTGATGTCGTCACCTTGAGCCTGCAAGAAGTCCAACGGGGCAAACGCTTATTCAACGCCAAGTGTGCCACGTGCCATGCGGGGGGCATTACCAAAACCAACCCGGTGGTGGGGCTAGACCCAGAATCTTTGGCCTTGGCCACCCCGCCCCGCAATAACCTGGAGGCGCTGGTGGACTACCTGAAAAACCCCACCAGTTATGACGGCTTGACTTCGATTGCGGAAGTGCATCCCAGTTTGGCCAGTGCCGACCTTTACCCCAAGATGCGGGATTTGACCGAAGATGACCTGTATGCCATTGCCGGGCATATTCTGATTCAGCCGAAAGTGCGGGGGGTCAAGTGGGGCGGCGGCAAAGTGCATTACTAATGGGGGCACTCCTGCTGGCGTGGGTGGTGTGGACCTGGCTCCTGCCGCCTGCTTGGGCTGCCCGGATTGACCCCTACGTGCGCCGTTATCTCCAGGTGGCCCAGCCAGTGCAACTGCCGGCGGATGCCCAGGGAACCCAGCAAGCGTTTACGGCCTTAGACCTCAGCGCGGGCAAGCAGTTGTTTGAACGCAACTGTATCAATTGCCATGTCGGGGGAGCCACCCTGCCGAACCCCCGGGTCTCCCTATCTCTGGCGGATTTACGGGGCGCCTTCCCCCCCCGGGACAACATCCAGGCATTGGTGGAATTTATCCGCGCCCCGAAAAACTATAGTGGGACGGAAGACAGCTATACCTGTAGGGCCTTGCCCCCCACCAGCGCCAGCGATGGGGAAGTAGCACAACTGGCGGCCTTTATCCTGCAAGCGGCCCACGTGGCTCCCGGTTGGGGCAGCAAGGAGTTTTAGCTAATCCGCCGTTCGCGCAAGCGGGACGTAGTCCTTGAAGCCCCGCTCTGTACCCATAGGGTCAGAGTCGGGATGAAAGGCGGGGGTG
This sequence comes from Gloeomargarita sp., assembly GCF_053491055.1. NCBI lineage: Bacteria > Bacillati > Cyanobacteriota > Cyanophyceae > Gloeomargaritales > Gloeomargaritaceae > Gloeomargarita > Gloeomargarita sp. The sequence continues at coordinate 120 of NZ_JBRCEP010000048.1, read as the reverse complement.
TTCTGATCTTCGATATATTGCCGCAGAACAGAGACAGTTACTCCCCCGCATGAAGCAATAAAATACGATTCATTCCACAAGACATCTTTCCAGTAAATTTTGTCAATATATTGCCTAAAC
>NZ_JBRCEP010000047.1:0-32182 GCF_053491055.1 Gloeomargarita sp. | reverse complement strand
ATGACATCCACAACCCAAAACCTTCATGACCTCATCGATTCAGTCATCTGCTCTATATGTCAACCTTTGCCTGCTTAGCTATATTGGAGATATTGAGATTCTTGTAAATGATTCTTTTTATAGTCATTTCAAACAAGTTTGCGACATTCGCCTTTACCTGCAAACCCTGTCCTGGAAGGGGATACAGTGATGACCAGTGCCTCAAAGTGTTGCATTTTCCTGTGAAACGACTATATAAATGATTTTTTAATCATTCTTTCCCTATTTTGTCCTAACGATAGCTACCCCATCCCTGCTCACCTCAGCACGGGGCTTTTGAAGCTTTTGATTTTGCCACAGCACCAAGACGGCAATTCCTAAGAGAAAATAACCAAATCCCTTTTGCAAATGTTTGGGGTGGATGTATTGTGCCAAGTAGGCCCCTGCCACCGTACCCAGGCCTGCAAAAAAGGTGAAATTCACCGTTAAATGCCAATCCAAATCCACCCGCCCCAGATAGCCTGCCAGGCCTGCCAGGGAATTGGCCGTGATGATGAGCAAGGAAGTGCCAATCGCTTTGGACATAGGCACCTGCGCCAGCAGAACCAAGGCCGGGACAATGGCAAACCCACCCCCGACCCCCACCAGCCCGGTCAGTGCCCCCACCAGTACCCCCTCCGTCGGCAACCACAGCCAACAGTAGCGGCACAAAGGCGGCACATAAGGACCTTCCACACGGGAACTGCGGCCAATCATCAACCCCGCCGCCACCAACATCGCCCCCGCAAACACCGTCATCTGCACCGTACTGGTCACCCAGGGCAGAGCCGCCAACCGCGCCCCCAGGTACGCCCCGGCCATCGTCGCCAGGCCAAAGAGCGCCCCCGCTTGCCAGGCCACCTGCCCCCGCCGGATGTGGGGCAGCGCCCCGACCAAGCTCACCGTGCCCACCATTACCAAAGTCATGGGAATTGCCGTCGGCGGCTCAATCCCCATCACATACACCAGCACGGGCAAGGCCAGCACCGACCCCCCACCGCCGAGTAGCCCCAAACTCAGGCCAATCAGCACCGCCAGGGCATAGCCCACCGCTATTGCCATGACTGCCCCGCCCGGCGATTGTAGGGCAACCGCGCCAACAACATCCCCAAAGCACAGGTGTTGGTCACCCCGGCAAACACCAGACCCGCCCCCACAAACCCACTCAGGAGCAAAAACCAAGGCGAAACCGTCGCCCCCAACACCGTTCCCAGCAACACCAACGAACCCGCCACGATCTGCACCTGCCGCACCAGACTGATGGGCGCTTTGGGGTCACGCACAACCGGATAACCCGCCCGTTTCCACGCAAGGATGCCCCCCTCCAGATAGCCAACCTCCGACCAACCCGCCGCCAGCAACTGTTGCGCCGCCCGCTGCGAACGCGGCCCCGATTGGCAATACACAACCACCTGTTGCCCTGGGGATAAACCCGCCTCCTGCAACCGAGCCAAAGGCCGGGAAATCGCCCCCGGAATCCGTTCCCCCGCATACTCCACCGGTTCCCGCACATCCACCAGGACGACTTCCCCGCTATCTAACCGCTCCCGGAGCATCGCTGCATCCCAGACTTGCACGCCCACTTGGGTTTGCACCGTTTCCATGTTGGTATCCTCCCGGTCAATGTAAGGTCAATGTCATGTCAATCGAATTTTTGGTTTTGGGCTGCCTAAGCAACCGCCACTTGTCCGCACCGCTCATTGGCAGGCACCGCCTCCATCATTTTTTGCGGGTCAGGCAACTTCAATTCCCGCATAAAGGCAATGAATTCCGCGCGGGATTTTCCTGCCAAACGGGGATTCCAGCGTTTTTCCTCCCCAATGGTTGACACCGTATGCCCCCGGTAATCGTGCCCCGGATACACCCAGACCGTATCCTCAAGGGTGAATAACCTTTGGGTAATGGAATCGTACAGCGCCCCCGCATCCCCGCTTTGGAAATCCGTCCGGCCACAGCCCCGAATGAACAGGGAATCGCCGGTCAACAAATGGGTGTGATTGACCAGGTAGGCCAAATGGCTGGCCGTATGCCCCGGCGTGGCAATCGCCTGAATCGGAATGGCGCCCACCTGCACCACCTCCCCATCCCGGAGGAACCGGTCCGCACAGGTTACCGGCGCACCCGCCGGGACGATGCCCAAACACCCCGTCAATTCCCGCAATTTCCCCGTCCCCGTGATGTGATCTGCGTGGACATGGGTATCCAAGGCATAGCGCAGGGTCAACCCCAACTCCCGCAACAACTGCACATCCCGCGCCACCTGCTCCAACACCGGGTCGATGAGCGCCGCCTCCCGCGTGTGCGGGTCAGCCACCAAATAGGTGTACGTCCACGTCTCCCGGTCAAACAACTGCCGAAACCACATGCTGCACCTCCTACATCCCCAACTCTAACTTTAATGATAGCATGAATATATCACTATTTAGTAATCAAATGAAGAGAGTTATAATAAAGGGGTAGTCAGGCAGGGAGGGTGGAGGAATCAAGCGGTCTATGGCGAGGATGAGCAAGGCGGTACTGCACCAGGTCGCGGAGTATTTCAAGGTGCTGTCGGAAGTGAGTCGCTTGCAGGTGTTGTGCAGTCTCAGGGACGGCGCAAAGAATGTCACGCAGATTATGGCCGAGACGGGGTTAGGGCAAGCGAATGTGTCCAAGCATTTGAAAATTCTCACCCAGGCGGGAATGGTCAGGCGGCAGCCCCAGGGCGTCCAGGTCTATTACGAAATCAGTGACCCGATGATTCTACCCATGTGTGAATTGGTTTGTCAGGGCTTACAAAACCGTTTACAAGTTCAACTCCAAGAATTTCAACCCACCCCTTGATGAGGATGAGCAGTGCCGAAATTCCTGATGGCCAACCCGTTGGCACCGGTGGCTTCGTCCTGCACTTCCTAGAAAGAAAGCGAGCCATTACAAGTGCACTGGAACACCTCTACCGGACATCTCCGAGAATAACTGCTTTCCGGGAATAGGCTATTCTATCCAACTAGAGCACGAGCACTCCCAGTCGGCATCGAATAAGACCGTCAATGGTCATCATTATCCGGTCGTCCTTGTCGGGACTTAAATATCTTTAATAAGTGAATGAAATGCTCAACAAAAATCCGCCGGCAACCTAATTCGTTGTTCTGCAATTGTGCACCATAGTTCATTCTTTATTCCTTGGCTTTTTCTGAGGAGTGCTCATGGATTGCCCGCCTTGATATGCCTTATCCCCTGGCAACCTACTGTATGTGTTAATTAAAATGTTGACGCGCTGATAGATTTCAGCACCTGACCAATGAGATACAAAGAGCCACAGATGATAGGGATGTAAGGGGGTGTGATAGCCGCCAACGCATGACCTGGATCGGTAGCAGTCTGGCTGGGTATCCCCGGACAAATACGCTGGGCTAAGTCCTGAAGATAAGCAGTTTCATGGTAACGATGACCAGGAACAGGCACAAAACTCACCCGGTCTCCGGGACGCAATAAGTGGTGCAAAATTCCGCTTGCATCTTTGGTTTGTAATAAACCAATAATCCAATGCACTGGCTGGAAATTTTGTGCATCGACATAGTGACGTAACACCTGAGCTGCCTGAGGATTGTGCGCTCCGTCTAATAATACCTTTTTCCCTTGCCAATTCACCCATTGCAAACGCCCTGGCCACCGAGTTTGTGCCATTCCCTTCTGAACTTGCGATACGGGCAAATTCCATCCTTTTTGCCGCAGTTGATGAATCACTTCTAGGGCAATTTGCGCGTTGATTAATTGATGCGCCCCCGCCAAGGGTATGAAATAATCATCTCCCTGAAAATGCAACACTCCCTCTGATTGGATCACAGGTGGTGTGATAGCAATAAGGGGGCAGTTAAGCGCGAGAGCTTGAGCATCAATGACTTCTGCTGCCGCTGGGGGCACCGGCCCGCGCACCAAAGGACAATTGGGTTTGAGAATACCTGCTTTTTCCCGGGCAATATCCCTAAGCTCATTTCCCAACCGTTCCTGATGATCCAAACCAATAGATGTGATTACCGTAACCAGCGGCTGCATCACCACATTTGTTGCATCTAAACGTCCCCCCAAACCCACTTCTACCACCGCAATATCAACATTCTTTTCCGCAAAATAAATCCACATCAAAGCCGTAATTGCCTCAAATTCCGTGATGGGGATTTGGTAGATTTCAACGGTAGTTTTGATCCGCTCCAAAATGCGCCACCAATCAACTAATTCGATCGGTTGATGATCAATCTGAATCCGCTCTTGATAGGTGATTAAATGGGGAGAAATGTAGAGGCCGGTGCGATAGCCACACGCAGTCAAAATGCTGGCCAAGTAAGCGCAAACTGACCCTTTTCCATTCGTTCCTGTAACGTGAATGGTCGGGACATGGTTTTGGGGGTTACCCAGGTGAGCGAGAAGCTGACGAATCCGCTCTAAACCCAACGTAATGCCAAAGCGTTGCAACCCCTGAAAAAAGGCCTGAAGTTCTATGTTTGGTTCCATCATCAACGGGGTAGTAACTGATAGTAATCTTGGATGGTTTTGGGGGGAGACATTCCTGAGCGCAAGGCACGAATTGCTGCAACCGTCGCCCGCGCCCCTGCCAAAGTGGTGACCAAAGGAATTTTGTAGGCTAGAGCAGTGCGCCGAATCAACTGGCCATCCGCATAGGCATCCTCACCAGAGGGAGTGTTTAATATCAGTTGAATTTGGTCGTTTTTAATCCAATCAATGACATGGGGACGGCCCTCATGGAGCTTGAACACCCTTTCTACCTGCAGACCATGTTCCATCAATACCTTGCGGGTTCCTTGGGTGGCGACAATTTCAAAACCCAACTCAATCAATTCTTGAATGATGGGTACTGCCATTTCTTTGTCGCGGTCGTTAAACGAGGCAAACACCCGCCCTGCGAGCGGAAGATTCTGACCCGCAGCAATTTGCGCTTTGGCAAACGCTTGTCCAAAGTCAGCAGCAATCCCCATAACTTCCCCTGTCGAGCGCATTTCTGGTCCTAAAATCGTATCGGTACCAGGGAATTTTTCAAAGGGTAAAACCACCTCTTTGACCGAGTAGTAACTGGGGATAACTTCGCGGGTAATCCCCAATTCTGCTAGACGTTCTCCTGCCATCACCCGAGCAGCTAGTTTGGCTAGGGGAATTCCAGTTGCTTTGGCAATAAAAGGCACAGTACGGGAGGCTCTGGGATTGGCCTCCAAAATGTACACCTGTTCCCCTTGAATGGCAAATTGCACATTCATTAACCCCACAACTTCCAAACGGTCAGCAAGAGCCTTGGTCCAGGTGCGAATCTGTGTCAAAACTTTTTCCGGCAAAGAGTAGGTGGGTAAGACACAAGCAGAATCTCCCGAATGCACCCCTGCCTGTTCAATGTGCTCTAAAATCCCACCAATGATCAGCGCACCTGTTTGATCCCGCAGGGCATCCACATCCACTTCAATAGCATTTTCCAGAAATTTATCCACCAAAACGGGATGGTCTGGCTCCACCTGCACGGCTGTTTTGATATAGCGCTCTAAATCCGCCTCAGAATAAACAATTTCCATCGCCCGTCCCCCCAAAACATAGCTGGGACGTACCACCACCGGATAACCAATGCTGCGGGCAATGGCAAGGGCTTCCTGCTCATCCCGAGCAATACCATTGGGAGGTTGCTGAATATGCAATTCCCGTAAGATGTGCTCGAATTTTTCCCGGTCTTCGGCAATATCAATCGAAATGGGCGATGTCCCCCAAATCCGACTGGGAATATCCGGGTGTTCATTGAGGATATGATAGAGAGGAAGGGCTAATTTCAAAGGCGTTTGCCCCCCGAATTGGACAATAACGCCGCTGGGTTTTTCGGCTTCTAAAATGTTGAGAACATCCTCCAAAGTCAGGGGTTCAAAATACAAACGGTCGCTGGTGTCGTAGTCGGTGGAAACAGTCTCAGGGTTGGAATTGACCATGATGGTTTCATAGCCCCGTTCTTTCAGGGCAAAAGCCGCATGGCAACAGCAATAATCAAATTCAATGCCCTGACCAATGCGGTTGGGACCTCCCCCCAAAATCATGACCTTGGGCTTATCCGTAGGACGGATTTCGGTTTCCTGTTCATAGGTTGAGTAATGGTAAGGGGTATCGGCAGCAAATTCTGCCGCACAGGTATCCACTGTTTTGTAAACCGGCAGGACCCCAATGCGCTGCCGGTGTGCCCGAATTTCTGCTTCCGTTTTGCGGGTGGCAAAGGCAATTTGCCGGTCACTAAATCCCTTGCGTTTGATTTCCCACCAATCCTCCACGGTGATTTGTTCAAAAGGGGTAATTTTCATATAGCGTTCGACCCGCAGTAAGTCGGCCAATTGGTGCAAAAACCAGGGGTCAATGCCGGTAAGTTCGTATAATTCGTCAATCGTTAGTCCCAAAAGCAGGGCATGGCGTACATGAAAAATTCGGTCGGGATTGGGGGTGCGTAAATTCGCCCGCACTTGCTCTAATGTTGGCAAAACTTCCGCCTGGTCACACCCCCAACCAGCACGCCCTGTTTCTAAAGAGCGAATCGCTTTTTGCAACGACTCTTGAAAGGTACGCCCAATGGCCATTGCCTCCCCTACCGATTTCATTTGTGTTGTGAGATGGGGGGCGGCGCCGGGAAATTTTTCAAAGGTGAAACGGGGAATTTTTGTGACCACGTAATCAATAGCAGGTTCAAAACAGGCAGGGGTTTTGCGGGTAATGTCATTGGTCAACTCCGGCAAAGTATAACCGACGGCTAGTTTGGCGGCAAATTTGGCAATCGGAAAGCCTGTAGCTTTGGACGCTAAGGCAGAACTGCGAGAAACCCTGGGATTCATCTCAATAACGATCACGTCACCGTTGGTCGGGTTAACGGCAAATTGAATGTTGGAACCACCCGTTTCCACCCCGATTTCCCGGATGATCCGAATGGCATAATCCCGCAGCCGTTGGTATTCTTTATCGGTTAGGGTTTGTGCTGGCGCAACGGTAATCGAATCGCCGGTATGCACCCCCATCGGGTCGAGATTTTCAATCGAACAAATGATCACCACATTATCCGCCAAATCCCGCATGACTTCGAGTTCAAATTCTTTCCAGCCCAGCAGGGATTGCTCAATCAAAATCTGCGACACCGGACTGGTTTCCAAGCCCGCACGGGCAATTTGTTCAAATTCCTCCTGGTTGTAGGCAATGCCGCCGCCTGTTCCCCCCAAGGTAAAAGCCGGTCGGATGATCAGCGGATAAGAACCGATCTGTTGCGCCACCTGCTGCGCCTCATCCCAGCTTTCGGCCAACCCCGAAGGACAGACGCCGATGCCAATCTTCTGCATGGCCTCTTTGAACAAGCGCCGGTCTTCTGCCTTTTCGATGGCACTCAGTTTGGCCCCGATCAATTCCACCCCGTACTGCTCCAAAACCCCCGTTTTCGCCAGCCGTACCGCCAGATTCAAAGCAGTTTGTCCCCCCATCGTCGGCAATAGCGCCTGGGGCCGCTCCTGGGCAATGATCTGCGTCAGGGTTTCTACCGTCAACGGTTCGATATAGGTGCGGTCGGCTAGCTCCGGGTCGGTCATGATGGTCGCCGGGTTGGAATTGACCAGCACCACCTGATACCCCTCTTCGCGCAGGGCTTTGCAGGCTTGGGTTCCCGAATAATCAAACTCGCAGGCTTGACCGATGACAATTGGCCCAGAACCAATCAGCAAAATTTTTTCAATATCGTGACGGCGGGGCATGGGCACTCCCAAACAAACAACCTGGCATCAGGGTACACGATTTGGGGCACGGTAAACGTTACAGGGACCACTTCCCACCCCAAAACGCACCTGTTCTGGCATGTCCCGCCGCCACCTAGGGGGATAACCGGTGCCCACAGGCCGGACAAAAACGGTAATCCAGTGCCACCGGCGCCTGACAGACTGGACAAGCCGTGCGGTTACGAGGAACTTCCGGCAACCCCAACATCTGGTCGTTGCTCCGCCCCGGTTTGATCATGGGATAACAATTTTCCGCCGGGTTGACATGCACATCCATCAACACCGGCCCCGGATGCGCCAAGAGTTCCTCCAAGGCAGGTTGCAATTCCTCCCGGCGCTGCACCAACATCCCCTTGACCCCGTAGGCCGCCGCCAACTGCACAAAATCCGGCATCCCCGCCCGCATCGCCGAATGGGAATACCGCTCCTGGTAAAACGCTTCTTGCCACTGGCGCACCATCCCCTGCCAAAAGTTATTAATAATTACCGTCTTCACCGGCAGGTCGTACTGCACTAACGTGCCCAACTCCTGAATGTTCATCTGAATACTGGCATCCCCGCTAATGCAGATCACCTGCGCCTGGGGCAACGCCACCTGCACCCCCATCGCCGCCGGTAAGCCAAACCCCATCGTGCCCAAACCCGCACTGGAAATCCATTGCCGCGGGCCATTGCGTAAAAACTGCGCCGCCCACATCTGATGCTGCCCCACATCCGTCGTCACGTAGGCATCCGGCGCCAATTCCCCCAGCAGACAAATCACCTCCTGGGGCGAAAGCATCTCCCCGTCCCTGGGCACCACCAAGGGATAGTCCCGCCGCCACGCCGCAATCTGCGCCAACCATGGCCGCGTCCGTTCTGGGTCGATTTGACCCGTGCTCTGCAAATGCTGAATCCAATCCACCAATACCTGCCGCACATCCCCGACAATCGGCACCTCCGGCACCCGGTTTTTCCCCACCTCCGCCGGGTCCACATCCACATGAATCACCCGCGCATGGGGAGCAAACTCCGCCAGCTTGCCCGTCACCCGGTCGTCAAACCGCGCCCCCAACGCCACCAACACATCACACTGACTGACGGCAAAGTTGGCGTAAGCAGTCCCGTGCATCCCCAACATCCCCACCGACAGCGGATGCCGCTCATCAAACGCCCCTTTCCCCATCAACGTCGTCGTGACCGGGATTTGCAACATCTCCGCCAACTGCTGAATCTCCCGGTGCGCCCCGGCGGTAATCGCCCCCCCACCCACGTAAAGTAAAGGCCGTTGCGCCGACAACAACAACCGCGTCGCCTGGGCAATCTGCCGGGGATTCCCTTTCACCGTTGGCCGATAGCCCGGCAATTTCACCTCCCCCGGCGCCACCGGCACATAATCAAAACTTTCTTCCCCCACATCCTTGGGAATGTCCAGCAACACCGGCCCCGGTCGCCCCGTACTGGCAATGTAAAACGCCTCCGCCACAATCCGGGCCATATCCTTCGGGTCACGCACCACATAGGAATGCTTCACAATCGGCAGCGTAATCCCAAAAATATCCGTCTCCTGAAACGCATCACTGCCGATCGCCGAACGGCGCACCTGCCCCGTGATGACCACCATCGGGATCGAATCCATGTGGGCGGTGGCAATCGCCGTCACCAGATTGGTGGCCCCTGGCCCCGACGTGCCAAAACAGACCCCCACCCGCCCCGTTGCCCGCGCATAGCCATCCGCTGCATGACCGGCCGCCTGCTCGTGACGCACCAAAATATGCTGCATCTTGCCCTGGGCTTCCCAACGGTATAGCTCGTCATAGACAGGCAAAATCGCCCCCCCAGGATACCCAAAAATATGGCGCACCCCATGCCGATACAGGCTGTCAATCAGGGCATAGGCTCCCGTACAGCGCCGGGGTGTCGCATCCGAGTTAGGCGCCGCAGAGGTAACACTGGTCGGGGTTGAGGTGGAAAACAAGGGCGTAATCGTCGCGAAAGTAACAAAATCCTTGTTAATCCCCTAGTGTAATCACCCCCGTTGGCCTTGTCTAGGGTTAAAACAGAGAAATTTGCCGGCAAACTTTAAGAAAATTTAAGAATCCCCCCCTGGGGTCTGGGATCGCCGCATTCCCAATCAATTCCCAAGCGTCGCAACCACCGGTTCGCAAGAAGCGGGGAACCTAACTCTCTACTTGTGTTATTATATAATCAGGTAGCTATATAGCAGATAAGAAATGGGGGGGACAAGGGCCATGACTTGTTACCAGCAAACGATTGACCAGATCAAAACCTACACGGCGAAGATCACGCAGGCCATACCCGAAACGATGCGGGCTTTTTATGCGTTGAGTCGGGCCTCTTCGACGGCAGGTGCGTTAGACACCAAAACCAAAGAGTTAATCGCTTTAGCCATCGGTGTCACGAGTCATTGCCAGGGGTGTATCGCCTTTCATACCCGTGCTGCCTTGCAAGCAGGTGCCAATCCGGCGGAAATTATGGAAGCCTTGAGCGTTGCGATTGCCATGGGGGGTGGCCCGGCGCTGATGTATGCCAGCGATGCGGTTGCAGCGATGGAAGAATTTCAAAACCGCAGGGAATAAATACGGTTCTGCTGCATTTCTCGTACAGGCGGTATAAAAAATTTCCTGACCGAGTCACTGCCGCACCGAATAGGCTTCTCAGACGGCTTTTTAACGTCACCGCGGGATGATCACCAGGAGAACCATCAATTACTTTATCAGCATATAGCTAAGCATACAAAGGTTGACATGCTATGTGTCGCTGGGCGTAGCCCCACAATGGCGTAGCCATGAATCTTCAGGCGACAACCTTAACCTACCTAGCTATAGAACTCGGCAAGCGACAGCAATCCCATATCAATCACCGAGTTTGCATTGAGCTTGGGAGTAAGGGATGCTTGTGCAATACCCAGTTACCCCTATGCTGCCAAACGAGGACAGCCGCTTCCGGCAAGGGCGAACGCACCTAGGTTACAGGCGCCATCACACGTTGTTGACACGCCCACCGCTGCCGCCTTCACGCCCGCTGGTCGTGGAGCAATTCCTGCAGCCGCTGCAAGCCCTTTTTCAAATGGCGGGAAACCGTCACCACACTGATTTTCAGCAAATCCGCCACCTCTTTTTGCGTAAATTCATGGAAAAAGACAAATTCTAAAATCTCCCGTGTGCGGCTTTCTAACTGCACCAACAACTGCTCTAAATACAGCCGGTCTTCCTGCGCCAACTCAAAACTGCGATATTCCGGGTCACACACCTGTTCGCCCAACGATAGGGGACGCCCCTCCTCATCCCCCACACACATATCCAAACTCACCAAGGATTGGTTCTGCCAGGCAAGTTGGGCCTCCTGCCACTCCTGCAACGAGACCCCCAACCCCTCTAGCAGTTCCGCCACCGTTGGGTCCCGCCCCTGCTGCTGCCGCCATTGCCCCACCCACTGGGCCACCCGCCGCTGCAACTCCAACCATCGCCGGGGCACCCGCACCGTCGGACATTGATCCCGCAAATAGTGCTGGATCGCCCCCCGCACATACGGCAAAGCAAAGCTGCTAAACGCGACCCCCCGCTCCAAATCGAAGCGCTCAATCGCCTGCAACAAACCCAAAACCCCCACCTGCACCAAATCCTCGAGGGGTTCGCGGCACCACTGCTGGCAGCGATAGGCTTCCTGGCGCACCAAACCCAAATTCGCTTCCACCACCCGGTCCCGCCACTGCCGCTCCCCCGTCGCCCGATACGCCTTCAACCACGCCAACGTCTGGTGCTTGGCATCCGCCTTGGAGGTATCATCTCGCTCTGACGGCCTACCAGCAGTCACCGGCATAGGGGTTTACGAGGATGAAGTAGGGAGCAACCCATCTCCCCTTAACCTAACAAGCCCCCTCCCCCGCCTGCAACCGTATTTTTACGGAGAAGGGGGGCAGGTCTCAAGCCTCCGCCGGGCGAATACGGGCGTAGAAAATCCCCCGAATCTTCACATCCAGGGGTTCGCGCGCCCCCAGGTCGGTGTCCGAGGGTTGTTCGCTCTCAAACGTACCAGCGATTTCTCCGGTGCTACCGTCTACTTGGGCCACCTGGAGCGACAAATGTCCTTCCCGAACTTCCACCGTCTTGATGTTGGCGCTGCTTAGGCGCGGGTCATCGGCTTGGGCAGGCAAGGCCACCGCATTGTCGTAGCCCGTGGCCAACCCCCGGCCTTTGGGGTCTAAAAACAGGGCCGAGCGGTAGGAAGGCACCCGAAACGTGCCGGAAAAGTCGGTGGAAGTGTTGATCACCGTCGGTCCCGGCGGGGTTTGCGCCACCAATTCTTTAATCGTAAACAGGAAGGGCACCCGTTCCCCACCCGGCAACTGTACGGTAATGGCTTGGAAATCGAGACCATCTTTTTCCTTCAGGGTGAGTACCCCATCCGGGGCCACGTCCAAATCCGCCTCCACCGCATCAATCGAGGTGGTGGCGCGGGTCAGGAGTTTGGCGGGGACAAACGTGGCTGCCTGGCGTTTACTCAGGGGTTCTTCCTTGACGAAATAACTGGTGGGTTCCAAACACAAATCCGTGACCTTGTACTTTTGCCCAGGGGTGAGGCTAAGCGAGCCGCGGGCGAAATTACTCAACTGGGGACATTTGTTGGCCAAACCGGTGCCTTTGACTTGTTCGTAGGAAAGGCTTTTGATCTGCTCGTAGGTCAGCCCTTCGGGGGTGGTTCCCACGGCGGGCGTACAGGCGGTCACCAGCAGCCAACAGCACATCAGCCATACAGCCAGCAATGCACGATACCCCATAACCAACCTCATCAACACAACAGACATGGCACCTTGATTTTACCGTGAACGGGGGTCGCCACAGGGGTCAGCGGGGGGACTGGGCCAGCGCAACCCCAGCCAGACCTGGGACATGGGAATCCCCCAGCTATAGTTGGCCAGTTGGGTGTGCAGTTCGGGGGCGGGGGTGGCGCCGCTGGCGTAGCGGTAAGGGTCGCCCCACAGGGGATGTTGGTGCATCCCATTCAAGGCCACCAAGCGACCCGCGGCATCCAAAACCGGGCCGCCGCTCATGCCTTTTTCAATCCGGTTGGTGTAGCCCAGGCGATACCCGCCTTCTAGGGGTTGGGGCAAAATCAGCCGCACCTGGCCGCGGGTGACCACCAAGCCGGGGTCGGTCTGCCCCTCGGTCGGAAAGGGAAACCCTGCAGCCACCACCGGGTCCCCCACCGCCGGCAGTAGGGAGCGGCTACAGGCAAGGGCGTACGTCCGTTGACTGCGAAAGCGCAAGGCAGCCACATCGGCACCATCCACCGCCTGCCGGGGGGGCAATTGCGCCAGGTGGAACCGTCCATCGGGGGTGCGCACCTGGTAGGTCTGAGCGCGGCTGTCCCCTGCCAACACGTGTTGATTGGTCAGCAGGGTGTAGGTGTCGCCCTGGCGGGCAACCAAGACCCCCGAACCCCAAGTTTGTCCCACCACCACCTTGACGGTGACCTGGCGCGCCACCGCCACCGCAAGGGTTGTCCCTGGTTCGGGAGCCCGGCTTGGCCGTTCCCGCCACCTGAGCCACAGGCCGATTCCCCCGCCCAGACCTAACCCCAGAACCGTCAGCCAAACCAGTCGTTGGTGCAAGGGTTACGGGGTGGGTTGGTCGTCGTGCCCGAGGAGTTCGGCAAAGTCAATGTAGGGGCGGGCAGTGGTTTCGTTGAGCGGCCCGGAGGCGCGGGTGCGAATGTTAAATAGTTGGTTGACTACCTGGGTGGGGTTGGCGCCGGGCTTGAGGGTAAAGAGCAAACCGACGCAGGGGCCGCCATGACGCATAGCCACGCAGACCACGTTTTGGCCGTTCATCCGCCCGGTGGTGATAAAACTGAGGCTGCCGTCGTCGTAGTAGGTTTGGAAGCGTTTGGATACCTCTTGGCAGCGGCGTTCGGCGGAATAGCCACTGCCGCTAAAAACATTGGACGTCCAGCGGATGATGGGCACCAACCGGTCACCGGATTTGGCCAGGGTGGTGGGGACGCCCTGGCTGATGCCACAGTAAAAACTCAGGCGTTTGGGGTTGGCGGTCGCGGGCAGGGTCAGGCTTCCCAGCCCCAGAACCAGGCTGACCAACCCGCCGATACAGGGTGCAAGCCTCATAACGTTTTGACCTCCCAAGGGGTTTGACGCAGACGGTGACCGATGGGACTGGGTTTATTGTACTCGAGCCACAGGGCTTTTGCCCCAACGGTTGCCTGCTGAGGGCGCCCTGGGCGGCACGTTCCGCTACCCTGAGCGGGGGGGGATTTGATAGGATTCTTCAAGTTTCTATAAATACCCATGTTTGGTTCTTCCGTTTATTTTGAGGCGACGGTTGGTGCATGAGCTTACTTCTGAGTCAGGAGCAGGTGGATTTGTTGGTGCGCAACCAGCACCATGACCCCTTTGCGGTGCTTGGCCCCCACGCGGTGGAGGTGGATGGGCAACCCCATTGGCATATTCGCGCCTATTTGCCCCACGCGCAGGCAGCCTGGGTGGTGTGTCCGACCTGGCGGCAGGAATTTCCCATGACCGCCAAACAACACCCCCATTTATTTGAATGTTTGATTCCCGGTGCGGAATTGCCCAATTATCAATTGCGGGTGCAAGAGGGTGAACGGGAGCGGGTATTTTATGACCCCTATGCGTTCAAAACCCCGAAATTGACCGACTTTGACCTGCATCTATTTGGGGAAGGGAATCACCACCGGATTTACGAAAAGTTGGGGAGTCATGTGACGGTACTCGATGGGGTTTCCGGGGTGTATTTTGCGGTCTGGGCGCCCAATGCCCGCAATGTTTCGGTCATTGGCGATTTCAATGGCTGGGACGGGCGCTGGCATCAGATGCGCAAAGGCCACACGGGAATTTGGGAATTGTTTATTCCGGGGTTGACGGTTGGCACGCGCTACAAATATGAGATCAAAAATTGGGAAGGTCATATTTACGAAAAATCGGACCCCTATAGTTTCTGTCAGGAAGTGCGCCCGAAAACCGCTTCGATTGTCACGGATTTGAACAGTTATGAATGGGGGGATGCGGAATGGTTGGAACGGCGGCGGCACACGGACATTCTCACCCAGCCGATTGCGGTTTATGAGGTGCATTTGGGTTCCTGGTTGCACCGGGCCTTTGATGCGCCAACCCCCGATGGCACGCCGCCGGTGGCGGTTTCGGAGTGGAATCCGGGTGCCCGTTATTTGACCTATCGGGAGTTGGCCCACGAACTGATTCCCTATGTCAAAGACATGGGTTTTACCCATGTGGAATTGTTGCCGGTGGCGGACTATCCGTTTGATGGGTCGTGGGGCTATCAGGTGGTGAGTTATTATGCGGCGACGTCCCGCTATGGCTCGCCCCAGGATTTCATGTATTTTGTGGACCAATGCCACCAAAACGGGATTGGGGTGATTATCGATTGGGTGCCGGGACATTTTCCCAAGGATGGGCATGGCTTGGCCTATTTTGACGGCACGCACCTTTACGAGTACAGCGACCCGCGCAAGGGAGAGCACAAGGAATGGGGGACGTTGGTGTTTAATTATGGTCGCCCGGAGGTGCGCAATTTCCTCGTGGCCAATGCCCTGTTTTGGTTTGACAAATACCACATCGACGGGATTCGGGTGGATGCGGTGGCTTCGATGCTCTATTTGGACTACGGTCGCCGGGAGGGGGAATGGGTGCCCAATGCCTACGGCGGTCGGGAGCATCTGGAAGCGGTAGATTTTTTGCGCCAGGTCAATCAGGTGATTTTTAGTTACTTTCCAGGCATCCTATCGATTGCGGAGGAGTCCACCGCCTGGCCGATGGTGTCCTGGCCGACCTATGTGGGGGGGTTGGGATTTAATCTGAAATGGAACATGGGTTGGATGCACGATACCCTGGATTATTTCCGCATGGACCCCTGGTTTCGCCAGTTCCACCAAAACAACATCACCTTCAGCATTTGGTACGCCTTCAGTGAGAATTTCATGCTGGCTTTGTCACACGATGAAGTGGTGCATGGGAAGGCGAGTTTGCTATCGAAAATGCCGGGGGATGAGTGGCAGAAATTTGCCAATATGCGGGCCTTGTTTGCCTATATGTTTACCCATCCGGGGAAGAAAACCCTGTTTATGGGGATGGAGTTTGGCCAGTGGCAGGAATGGAATGTGTGGGGGGATTTGGAATGGCATTTGCTCCAGTACGAACGCCACCAAACTCTGAAGTACTATCTCAAAACATTGCTGCATTTGTACCGGCAGGAACCGGCGCTTTATACCCAGGACTTTACGTTGGCTGGGTTTGAGTGGATTGATTGTTCGGACAACCGCCACAGTGTGGTGTCGTTTATTCGCTACGACAAAGACCGCAGCAATTATATTGTTGTGGTGTGCAATTTTACGCCCCAACCCCATGCCCATTACCGGATCGGGGTGCCGGAGGCGGGCTTTTATCGGGAGTTATTTAACAGCGATGCCCGCGAGTTTGGCGGCTCGAATATGGGGAATTTGGGGGGGAAATGGACGGATGAATGGGGCTATCACGGGCGTCCCTATTCCCTGGATTTGTGTTTGCCCCCGCTGGCGGTGATGATGTTTAAGTTGGACCGGGAAAAGTCGCAGGCGGTGCTAGGGGGTGCCGATGCTTGAGCGGGTGCGGCGTTGGCTGAATACCCTGTTGGTGCTGGATGTGTTCCTGGTGCTGCTGGGGTTTGCCGGGTTGGTGGTGGCGCTGCTGGGTCGCCCGGTGTGGCCGGGGCTGTGGCAGGGCTGGCTGTGGCTCTGGCAACCGCTGTGGCAACCGGCCATTGGGCTGCTGATCCTGGGAGCGTTGGTCACCGGGGGACTCAACGTCCTTGGGCGTGCAGTTCGTTCAATATCCGGCAACAGTCCCAGGTGACGGCTTCCAGGGTCGCCCGCCGGGTGTCGGGAGGGGGGGGCAAAGGCGGAGCGATGCGGATGGTCACCGGGGTCGGACGGGGCCAGCGGCAACCAGGGGGACGGATGTGCTGGGTGCCCCAAAGCATCACCGGCAAGAGGGGAACCTGGGCTTTGGCGGCAATCAGGGCCGCGCCCAATTTCGGCGCCGTGACCCGGCCATCGGGGGTGCGGGTGCCGGGCAAAAAAATGCCGGTCGCCCAACCTTGGGCCAGCGCCCGCAAAGCGGCTTGGATGGCCTGGCGGTCGGAAGTTCCCCGCCGCACAGGGAACGCCCCGTACCAGCGGATCAAGGTCCCCAGTACCGGCACTTGGAATAATTCCGCTTTGGCCATGTAGGCCACCGGTCGCCCCAAGGCGCAGGAGACCAACGGGGGGTCAAAGTCGCTGGCGTGGTTGCACACCGCCAAAAATGGCCCGCGCCGCGGCACATGGGCAAAACCTTCCACCCGCCCCCGCAGATACAGCCAAAAAAAGGGCGCCACCACCGGCCACTTGAACAGGTGGTACAGCACCAGCCCCGGCCAGGGTTCCCGCAGGGACATGGGTTACTTTTTGGGGGGCGTCGCCGGGGTAGGGGGTTTGGCAGGGGTCGCTGGTGGTTGTTCTAAGGCCTTGATAAATTCCTGCATTTCCTTGACACCTTCCGTGTCCCCCCGTTCCCCAAATAGTTTGGCCGCCTGCTGGAAATCGCTAATGGCCTTGGCGCGGTCGCCCGCATCCATGTACAGCGCCCCCCGGAAGGAGTAAAAACCAGGGTTTTTGCCGTCAATTTTGATGGCCTCATTCACATCCGCCAGCGCCCCCGGCAAATCCTGCAACTGCCGCCGCACCAGACTCCGATAGCCGTAGGCGGCTGCTGCCTTAGGCGCCAGCTCAATCGCCTTGGTCAAATCCGCCAGCGCCTGTTTGGGATTGCCCAGATTGGTGTAGGCCACCCCCCGCAAGGTAAATGCCGTCGCATGCGTCGGCGCCATTTGGATCACCCGGTTGAGTTCCAAAATCGCCGCCTCAAAATCGCCCCGCCGTCCCCGCTCCACCGCCCGCTGCAAGAGGGATTCTACCGTCGGCGTCTGGGCCAGCGCCGCCATTGCCAGCCCCACACTCCCTGCCACCGCCAACCCGATTTGTCCGATCCGTTGCCCCTGTTTCATCGCTACCTCCATAACTCCGCCTGACCGGCCGGTCGCCCGAGCTGCCCCCCAGTTCCCTCCCCCCCCCCTCCTACATCCGTTCTACCACCGGAATCCCCAACAACGATAGGCCCAAACGCAACACCTTGGCTGTCAGGTAGGCCAACCCCAAACGCGAGGTGCGCTCCGGCTCCGCCGCCGCCAGAATCGGACATTGGTCGTAGAATTGGTTGAATTTCTGGCTCAGTTCAAACAGATAGTGCGTCAGGCGATGGGGGAACAAATCCACACTCAGTTGTTCCACCTCGGCAGGAAATTGGATGAGATGCTTGGCCAGGGTCAATTCCGGCGCCGTTGTCAACACAAATGCCGGCGCCAATGCCTCAAAATCCAAGCCCCCCTTGCGGGCAATCCCCTGCACCCGCACATAGGCATAGAGCAAATAGGGCGCGGTATTGCCCTGCAACGCCAGCATTTTGTCGTAGCTAAACACGTAATTGCTCAGCCGATTTTGGCTCAAATCCGCATACTTGACCGCACTGATGCCAATCACCCGCGCCAGGTGGCCGATAAATTCCGCCGATTCCTGCCGCTGCTCCTGCGCCAAGCGGGTGCGAATGTCCTGTTCCGCCCGCCGGATGGCCTCTTCGAGCAAATCCCGCAAGCGCACCGTTTCCCCGGCGCGCGTGCGAAATTTTTTTCCATCCTCCCCCAACACCAACCCAAACGGCACATGAATACACTGCACCTGGTCGGTTAACCAACCCGCTTTTTGCGCCACCTGAAATACCTGGGCAAAATGCTGGCTTTGCCCCACATCGGTTACATAGAGCAGGCGCTGCGCCCCATCGTGCTGCACCCGGTAACGCAAGGCCGCCAAATCCGTCGTGGCGTAGTTGTACCCCCCGTCCGATTTTTGAATAATCAGCGGTAACGGACTGCCATCCGCATTCACAAAACCCTCTAAGAACACACACCAAGCACCCTGGTCGCAAACCGCCAAGTTTTTGTCACGCAATTCCTGAACAACCTCCGGCAAAAACGGGTTGTAAAAGGATTCACCCCGCTCGGTAATTTGAATATCTAAAAGCTCATAAATATACTGAAATTCCCGCCGCGAGAGGTCGCACAAAAAACGCCAAGCCGCCAATAAATCAGGGTCGCCCGCCTGCAGGTGCACCACGGTTTGGCGCGCCCGTTCCTGAAACGTAGCATCCTCATCAAAACGCTGTTTGGCCTGGCGATAAAAGCTCACCAAATCCCCTAAATCCACCGGCTGTCCTTGGGTAAAAAATCCCGGATGCACTTCCTGCAAATAGGCAATCAACATGCCAAACTGGGTGCCCCAATCCCCCACATGATTAAGCCGCAACACCCGATGACCTTGAAATTCAAACACCCGCGCCAGACAATCCCCGATAATCGTCGAACGCAGATGCCCCACATGCATTTCTTTAGCGATATTGGGGCTGGAAAAATCCACAATGATCGTTTCCGGTTGGGATACCAAGGGCACGCCGCAGCGAGGGTCCTGAATCTGTTGGGTCAAGCAGGCTTGCAAATAACTGGGTTTCAGGGTGAAGTTGATAAATCCTGGCCCGGCAACCGTAGGTGGTTCACACAACCCGTCGGGGTCGAAATACGCGAGAATGCGGGCGGCTAAATCCCGCGGTTTTTGCTGGCAGGTTTTGGCCAAGCTGAGCGCCACATTGGACTGAAAATCCCCAAATTTCGGAGCGCTGGCGGCAACCACCAGCGGTTCTGGAGCGCACCAATCAGGCTGCCCCAACGCCCGGCGAATGGCAGTCGTTAAATGCTCATGCAATTGTTTTTCCGGGGTCAGCATCAGCCAAAGACCAGGAACCCACCGCTTTAATTTTACCCACCTTGAGCACCCTTTATCCCCACCGCGCCAAACCCTTTTCTTGCCAATTTCGGCACAAGCCCCCTTTTTATTTCAGGGGCATAGCCGGTGCAACTCCCGGCGGCACTTCACAGCGACTGTCGGTAATCAGCCAATCCAGGTCTGCCTTTTGTAAATCAATCGTTGCCCCACTTTTATCTACACAATACCGGCCAAACACCAATTTATCCTTCAGATGCACCCCATCTCCCAGGCGCGAATATTCAAAAATAATACTGCGTTCCACGCAGACATTTTTCCCCAAACGGCAATTGGCACCGATCATCGCCGGGCCGATAATGGTAGCCCCCGGTTCAATGCGTGTCATTCCCCCAATATAAACCGGTGGTTGAATATAAATCTTCTCCCAATCAGCGGCCACATTCAAACCCGTATAAATCCCCGGACGAATTTGTTGGCCGGGAATGGGCACGTGCGGCACTTGCCCCTGTAATACCATCTGAATCGTGCGCCAATAATCCGGCACTTGCCCAATATCAATCCACTCAAATTCCATCGGCAAGGCATAAAAAGGCAGGTTTAATTCCACCAACTTGGGAAAAAGTTGACTGCCCAGGTCATAGACCTGCCCGCTGGGAATGTAATCAAAAATCGCCGGTTCAAAAATATAAATGCCCGTATTGATCTGCGTACTGAGGGCTTCCTCTTGGCGGGGTTTTTCCTGAAAGGAACGAATGCGATATTCAGCATCCGTCACCACCACCCCGTAGTTGGATACCACCTCCAACGGCACCGATTTGGTCACAATGGTTGCCAGGGCTTGGCGCTGGCGATGCCACTGAATCACCGCCGTTAAATCCAAATCAATCAACGCATCCCCACACAGCACCACAAACGTATCGTCAAAAAAGGGGTTAAATTCCTGAATCCGTTTCATGCCGCCTGCCGAACCGAGGGCTTCGCCGATTAATTCCCCCTCGACAATGCGTCCTTCAAAGGAATAGGCAATCTGCACCCCAAACCGCTGCCCATCCCGGAAATAATTTTCAATCTGGTGGGCCAAGTGACTGACATTGACCATGATTTGGGTAATGCCATGCCGCCGCAACAAATCTACCAAAAATTCCATCACCGGGCGCTCCAAAATGGGAATCATGGGCTTGGGAATGGTATAGGTGATGGGGCGCACCCGGGTACCTTTCCCGGCGGCCAAAATCATTGCTTTGTAGGCCATAGACAGGGATGTGTCTTTTCCCTATCCTACGCCGGAAGGAGACCATTCGGTTAGGATGGCCGGCTACGGGCCTGCGGCAAGTGCGTCCTGTAACTGCCTGAGTGGGGAGGGGTCGTGGTAGGTTGAGAAAAAATCGGCAAATCCATACCTATGACGGCCCAGATTCTTGACGGCAAGGCCTTGGCGCAACGCCTGAAGGCAGAATTGCACAGCTGGCTGCGCACGGTCATCCCCCAGGTCGGTCGCCCGCCGGGGTTGGCGGTGATTTGGGTGGGGGATCATCCCGCCAGCGCTGCCTACGTCGGGCAAAAACAGAAATCCTGCGCCCAGGTGGGGATTGCCAGCCTGGGGGGACACTTGCCCGCCCACACCAGCCAAAGCGAATTGGCCCAACTTATTTGCCAGTTCAACCAGGACGAGCGGGTAGATGGGATTTTGGTGCAGTTGCCCCTGCCCCCCGGTTTGGACAGTGCGGCCTTACTCTATAGCATCGCGCCGGAGAAGGATGTGGATGGGTTGCATCCGGTGAATTTGGGCAAGTTGCTCCGGGGGGAACCGGGGTTGCAAAGCTGCACACCCGCCGGGGTGATGCGGTTGTTGCGCCATTATCAGGTGCCGCTGGCGGGGAAACGGGCGGTGGTGGTGGGGCGCAGTACCTTGGTGGGTAAACCCCTGGGGCTGTTGCTGTTGGCGGCGGATGCGACGGTGACCTTTGCCCATTCCCGCACGCCCGATCTGGCGGCCGTGACCCGGCAGGCGGATGTGTTGGTGGTGGCAGTCGGACAAGCGGGGCTGATTACCGCCGAGATGGTGCAGCCGGGCGCCGCGGTGGTGGATGTGGGGATCAATCGCACACCGACGGGGCTTGTAGGGGATGTGGATTTTGCCGGGGTCAAGGGCGTAGCAGGTTGGTTGACGCCCGTGCCGGGGGGGGTAGGGGCAATGACGGTGGCGCAACTGCTGTTAAATACCGTGCAAAGTTATTGCCAACGGCAGGGATTGCCTCGGCCGACGTTTTCCCTGTGAGCACATTCCGCCTGCATTCTAAGATGGAATTAAAAGAATTGGCTGTGTTTGGGAGGTTGATGGTTATGAAACGTTGGTGGCAGGGATTGTGCTGGTTGGCGGTGGCGACCTGCCTGTGGCTGGGCTTGAGTCAACCGGTCTGGGCGCTGGCTAAAGGGGAACGCACCGGCCTCAATCAGGTGGATGCCAAGTTGGCCTCGCCGTTTGGCAAAAAAGTGGACCTGAACAATGCCAATGTGAGCGCCTTTAAGAAGTATCGGGGGATGTATCCCACCCTGGCGAAGTTGGTGGTGGCCCATGCCCCCTATGAAAAGGTGGAAGATGTGTTAAATATTCCTGGTTTGACGCCCCAACAAAAGCAAATCTTGCAATCCCACCTGGAAAATTTCACCCTGACGGAGCCGGACCCCTCGCTGGTGCTGGATCGGATCAACAACGGCATTTATCGCTAGGATAGGAACACGGTTGTTCCCTGTGGTTGCCCTCGATGACGCCTGCGCCCCCGGATTTTGATGTGTTGGTGGTGGGGGGAGGGGCAGCGGGGTTGTATGGCGCCCTGTCCTTGCCCGCGGGGTTGCGGGTGGGACTGCTCACCAAGGACCCTGTAGAGGGTTCGGCCAGCGGTTGGGCGCAAGGGGGAATTGCGGCGGTTACGGACCCGGAGGATTCCTACTCCTTGCATACGGCGGATACCTTGCGGGCAGGGGCTGGGTTGTGCGACCCGCAGGCGGTACGGTTTTTGGTTTCCCAGGGGGGGGCGTGCATCCAGCGGCTGGTGGCCTTGGGGGTGGCTTTTGACCGCTATGGGGAAGGGTTGGCGCTGACTTTGGAGGCGGCCCATTCCCGGCCCCGGATTTTGCACGCCGCCGACCGGACCGGGCGGGAATTGGTGAGCACTTTGGCAGACCAGGTGTTGCGGCAGCCCCACATTCGGGTATTTGACCAGGCGCTGGTGTTTGACCTGTGGGTGCAGGGGGGGCGCTGTCACGGGGTGCGGCTGTGGTATCAGGGACAACTGCACACCTGGCGGGCGGGCGCGGTGGTGTTGGCGACGGGGGGGGGTGGCCAACTGTTTCAGCCGACGACCAATCCGCCGGCGAGTACGGGCGACGGGGTGGCGATGGCCTGGCGGGCGGGGGCGACCCTGCGGGATGTGGAGTTTGTCCAATTCCACCCGACGGCGTTGGCGGTTCCGGGGGCACCAGCGCTCCTGATTTCTGAGGCGGTGCGGGGGGAGGGGGCGCATCTATTGAATCATCAGGGAGAACGGTTTTTGTACCGGTATCACCCGGACGGAGAACTGGCGCCGCGGTATGTGGTCAGCCGGGCGATTTTTCAAGAATTGCAGCAGAATGGGCAGCCCCATGTCTGGCTGGATTTGCGGCCCATTGAACCCAGTCGGGTAGAGCGGCGGTTTCCCAACATTCTGCACACCTGCCGCCAGTGGGGGATTGACCCGCTGCGGGAGTTGGTGCCGGTGGCCCCGGCGGCCCACTACTGGATGGGGGGGGTGCTGACGGATTTACAGGCCCGCACCACCTTGCCCGGCCTCTATGCGGTCGGGGAAGTGGCCAGTACCGGGGTGCATGGGGCCAACCGGTTGGCGAGCAATTCCCTGTTGGAATGTTTGGTGTTTGGGGCGCAGTTGCAGGGGATCGACCTGCTGCCGGCACCGCCTATCGAGGCGATGCCGGTGTGGTCAGGGACGGTGGACTGGTCGGAGTTGGCGCAGATACGTCAGGCACTCCCTCTGTTGATGGGCCAACGGGCAGGGATTGCGCGGGAAGCGGCAGGGTTGACGCTGGCGTTGCAACAGGTGCAACAATGGCGACGTCAGGTGCCGCCCTTGCCACCGCCGGAGCCGGATTTTGCCCGGATGCGCCTGTGGGCCGAAACCCGCAACCTACTGGATGCGGCCTATCTGGTGCTGCGCAGCGCCCTGTACCGCCAAGAATCGCGGGGCAGCCATTACCGCTTGGATTGGCCGGAACCGCACCCGGCCTTTCAGGCCCACACGGTGATTCGGGGCGAACAGTGGGAACTGGCTCCGATTCAGGATTTGGCTGCCTAGCCAGCAAAAATGTAGCCTAGAGCGCCAAACCCCAGGGGCATTGCCCTTTAGAATGGACAACAACGTTCCCAGGTGACCATGAACATTCTCCAGGTATTGACCTTGCGGGGGCCGAATTATTGGAGCATTCGCCGCCATCAACTGATTGTGTTGCGTCTGGATTTGGAAGATTGGGAGGAACGGTACACCGACGAACTGCCGGGCTTTTACGAGGCGCTGGTGGATTTGTTGCCCTCGTTGGAAGAGCATTTTTGTTCGCCGGGCTGTCGGGGCGGGTTTTTGCAACGCCTGCGGGAAGGGACGCTCTTGGGGCATGTGGTGGAACACGTGGCGCTGGAATTGCAAACCCTGGCGGGGATGCCCGTGCATTTTGGCCGCACCCGCCCAACCAGCACCCCTGGGGTTTATCAGGTGGTCTATGAATACCAACACGAACGGGCAGGACGGTATGCGGGGCGAGCCGCCGTGCGGATTTGTGCCACCCTGGCGCGGGGGGAACGCTACCCCCAGCGGGAATTGGCCGCCGACCTGGAGGAACTGCGGGAACTGAAACAGGCCGCTTCGTTGGGATTGACCACCGAGGCCCTGGTGCAGGAGGCCCAACGGCGGGGCATTCCCTGGGTACGTCTGCCGGTGCGGGATGTGATCCAGTTGGGCTACGGGGTACACCAACGGCGCATCCAGGCAGCCCAGACCGATGCCACCAGCATTTTGGGGGTGGAATTGGCGGGGGATAAAGACAGTACCAAGTTGTTGCTGGCATCGGCAGGCATCCCCGTGCCCAAGGGGGATGTGATCCGCCGCTTTGACGATTTGGCCGAAGCCATTGACCGGGCAGGGGGCTTTCCGGTGGTCATAAAACCCCTCGATGGCAATCACGGCCGGGGGATTACCCTCAACATCTGCACCTATCCCGATGCGGAGACGGCCTACGACCTGGCCAAACAGGAGTCCAAAAGCGGGGCGGTGATTGTGGAGCGGTACCATCGGGGGAGGGATTACCGGGTGCTGGTGGTAGGCGGACGGGTGGTGGCGGCGGCACAACGCATACCGGCGCAGGTGGTGGGGGATGGGCGCAGGACGATTGCCGAACTGGTGGAACGCTTAAACCAAGACCCCCGCCGCGGTGAAGGGCATGACAATGTGCTGACCCGGGTGGCGGTGAATCAAGCCACAGAGTGGGTATTGCGGCAGCAGGGCTACAGTCTGGATACCATCTTGCGTCCAGGGGAGGTGTGTTACCTGAAAAATACGGCCAATCTCAGTACCGGGGGAATGGCGATAGACTGTACGGACATCCTTCACCCGGAAAACCGCTGGCTGTGTGAGCGGGCGGCGCGGTGGGTGGGGTTGGACATCGCCGGAATTGACCTGGTCACCCCAGACATTACCCAACCGTTGCGGCAGGTAGACGGGGTGGTGGTGGAGGTGAATGCCGCGCCGGGGTTGCGCATGCATTTGCAGCCGAGCGAGGGGACGCCCCGGAATGTGTGTGCGCCGATTGTGGACCTGTTGTTTCCGGGGGGGAGCCGGGGGTTGATTCCCATCGTGGCCATTACCGGGACGAATGGGAAAACCACGACCACCCGTTTGACCGCCCATTTGTGCCAGCAGATGGGAAAGGTGGTGGGATTTACCACGACCGATGGGACGTATATTGGGGACCAGTTGGTGGCGCCGGGGGACAATACGGGGCCGCAGAGTGCCCGTCTGATTTTGAACGACCCGACGGTGGAATTGGCGGTGCTGGAAAGTGCCCGGGGGGGAATTTTGCGCGCTGGGTTGGCGTTTGCCCAGTGTGATGTGGGGGTGGTGTTGAACGTTTCCGACGACCACCTGGGGAGCTACGACATTGACACCTTAGAGCAGATGGCTGCGGTAAAGAGTGTGGTGGCGGAGGTGGTGGCACCCGACGGGTTGGCGGTGCTGAATGCGGAGGACGAGTTGGTGGCGCCGATGGCTCAGCGGGTGAAGGGTTCCGTCGCCTATTTCAGTTTGAACCCGGAGCATCCGGTGTTGCGGGCGCATCAACAGCGGGGGGGCTTGGGGGCGACGGTGATCCAGGGGGAGATTACCCTTCTGGAAGGCGAGCAAACCATTCCCGTGGTGCCGGTGGTGGAGGTGCCCTTGACCCTGGGGGGGACGGTGGGGTTTATGACGGCGAATGCCCTGGCGGCGACCCTGGCGGCGTACCGGGTGGGGGTGACGGTGGACCAACTGGCCCAGGGGTTACGCACCTTTGCCGCGGGGGTGGTGCAGACGCCGGGGCGCATGAATTTGCTGGCGGTGCGGGATTTCTATGTGTTGATTGACTACGCCCACAATCCGCATGCCTATCGGGCGGTCGGGGAATTTGTGCGCCGCTGGGACAAGGGGGAACGGATCGGGGTAATTGGGGCGCCGGGGGACCGCCGGGACGAGGATTTGCGGGAAATGGGGCGGATTGCGGCCCAACTGTTTGACCGGTTGATCATCAAAGAGGACGACGACACGCGGGGGCGGCGGCGCGGGGAAGCTGCCGATTGGCTGCGGCAGGGGGTAGTCGAAACGGTGGCCAACCGGGTGTTCCAGGTGATTTTGGATGAAACCAAGGCGATCCAAACGGCTTTGAACCAGGGGAAAACCGGGGATTTGCTCGTGATTTTCCCGGAACAGGTATCCCGGACGCTCCGCCTGGTGCATGAGGCGCAAAGCCGGTGAGTGGCGAACCTGAATTTCGCTCCGGGTTTGTGGCGATCTTGGGGCGACCCAATGTGGGCAAATCCACCCTGTTGAATGCGTTGGTGGGGCAAAAAATTGCCATTACCTCGCCCGTTGCCCAGACGACCCGCAACCGCCTGCGGGGGATTCTCACCCTCCCCCAGGGGCAGATTATTCTGGTGGATACCCCCGGCATTCACAAGCCCCACCATCGCCTGGGGGAAATCCTGGTGAAAAATGCCCAGACCCTGGTGCGGGCGGTGGACTTGGTGTTGTTTTTGGTGGACGGGTCGCAACCGGCCGGCGGGGGGGACCAGTTCATCGCCGAGTGGTTGGCCCGCCAAAAAACGCCGGTCCTGCTGGGGCTAAACAAACAGGATGTGGTTCCGGCAGAGCAAGCGGAGGCGATCACCGCCAGTTATCAGGCGCTGCTGCCGACGGCCCCCTTGCTGCGCTTTTCTGCCCTGACGGGCCAGGGGCTTGCCGAGTTGCCCAGCCAACTGTTGCCGTGGTTGCCCCCTGGCCCCTGCTATTACCCGCCGGAGATGGTCACGGACCAGCCGGAGCGGTTCATCATGGCGGAATTGATCCGGGAGCAGATTTTGCATCTGACCCGCGAGGAAGTACCCCATGCGGTGGCGGTGGTGGTAGACCGGGTAGAAGAAACGCCGCAGATTACCCGCATTTTTGCCACGATTGTGGTGGAACGCCCGTCCCAGAAAGCCATCATCATCGGCCATCAGGGGCAAATGCTCAAAACCATCGGCACGCAAGCCCGCCAGGAGATGCAAAAATTGGTCAGCGGGCCGGTGTACCTGGAACTGTTTGTGAAAGTGGAACCGAAATGGCGACAGACCCCTCATCTCCTGCGGGATTTGGGCTACCGGCTGGAATCTTAGATGCGCAGACCAACCTGCTGCTGCGGCAGGTGTGCTGGCTCGACCCGGTCGGGCAGCGGGCAGAAATGGCCGATGTGTGGTTGGAACAGGGCAGGATTCGGGCGATGGCACCGCAGTTGCCGCCGACCGAGGGGGTACCTGAATACCCGGCGCAGGGGTGCATCCTGGGGCCAGGCCTGGTGGATGTGTACAGCCAAAGCAGCGAACCGGGTTACGAGGGGCGCGAAACCCTCAGCCAGTTGGTTGCCCAGGCGGTGCAGGGGGGCTTTACCCGGTTAACTCTTTTGCCGGGGACCCAGCCGGTGGTGGACCGGGCGGCGGCAGTCACCTGGTGGCAGGAACAGCAGGCCCAGATACCCCTGAAATTAGGGCTTTGGGGGGCACTGACCCAGGGATTGCAAGGCAAACAGATGGCGGAATTGGCCGAACTGCAGCGGGCGGGGGTGGCGGGGTTTAGCGATGGACGACCCTTAACCCACTTGGGTTTACTGCACCAACTCTTGATCTACGCCCAACCCTTGGGCAAACCCATTGCCCTGGTGCCGCACAACCCCGACCTCAACCCGGCGGGCGTGGCCCGCGCCGGCGCCTACAGCCTGACTTGGGGGTTACCTGAGGTACCGGTTGCCGCTGAAACCACCGCTTTGACGGCCATTATCGAACTCCTGACCGACCTGGAAGTGGCGCCCCCAGTGCATCTGATGCGGATTTCCACCCGGCGGGGCGTGGCCTTGATTGCCCAAGCCAAGGCGGCGGGGTTACCCCTTACCGCCAGTACCCCCTGGACCCATCTGCTGTGGGATAGCAGCCACCTGGGGGATTACAACCCCTACCTGCGCTTTGACCCCCCCTTGGGCAATCCTGAGGACCGGCTGGCGCTCATCCAAGGGGTGAAAACCGGGGTGCTTGACGCCATTGCCATTGACCACCAGGCCTACACCTACGAGGAAAAAATGGTGCCCTTTGGGCTGGCGCCCCCCCGCTTGCCAGGGCTGGGGGTGGCCTTGAGCTATCTGTGGGCGGGGTTGGTGACGCCAGGGCATCTCACCACCGGGGAACTGTGGGCCTCCCTGAGCACCAAAACCTTACTGTGTCTGGGGGAAGTACCGGCGCCGTTGACCCCTGGGGCAAAGATGGCCCTAACCCTGTTTGCGCCGGAGGAGCCCCCCCCTGCCGAATTGCCTCTGCCCGGAGTAGCTCAAGGACGGGTGCGCTGGGTCCTTATTCCCTAACCTGGGTCGGACGATTTTTTAACCGAATCCTAACCTTTTCCTGACATATTATTAACCTTTTGATTACATATTATTGACTTAGGGGCGCTAGAGTGCTGGGTAGCAAACCCCAGTCGAGGGTACGCCATGGCCGTGACCATGCGGGAGGAAGGCGGCGTTTTTGCCCTGGAGATGAATTGGCGGGAGTGGGTCGGTTCGCCCTGGGAGGTGCTGGGGAAGGGTCGGCCTAGTCGGTTTTTTGCCCGGTATGAGGTGTTGCCGCTGGAGGCGGGGGGGCTGTGGCAGGTGACGGAGGGGGTGGTGCAGTTGAGTACTGCCCAGAGCAATGGGGATGAGGTGTTGGTGGGGTTGGCGGGGCCAGGGATGCCGGTGGGCTTGCCGTTGACGGGGTTGGTGGCCTACCAGGCGCGGGCGTTGACCGATGTGTGCTGTCTGTGGGTCAGTTTGGGGGAGTTGGAGCGCTGTGGCGTGTTGGCGCAGGCGTTGTTGCTGCCTTTGATGCGGCGGTTGCGGCAGACGGAGGCCCTGTTGGCGATTGCAGCGGGGCAGCGGCGGGTAGAAGACCGGTTGCGGCATTTGCTGTTGTTGTTGGCGCAGGAGGTGGGCGAACCGGCGCCGCGGGGGGTGCGCTTGGGGGTGCGGCTAACCCACCAGAGTTTGGCAAATGCCATTGGCACCAGCCGGGTGACCTGTACCCGTTTGTTGGGGCGGTTTCACGCCTGGGGCTGGGTGGATTGGGGGGCGGACCGGCATTTGGTGGTCACCCATGCCATGCCCAGAGCCAGCGATGGGGAACTCCCAAGCTAGGATAGGATAGAGGTCTGGCATTCGAGGCGATATGAGGGCAACAGACAGCGTCCGACCCCACCGTTGGTTTTCCGCAGCGGTGCTTAGTCTGGCACTGGCAACGGCCACACCGGGGCTGGCCCAGGTACGGCGACCGGCGGATTGGCGTTTGAGCTATACGGAATTGCTGCAAAAAATTCAACAAAATCAGGTGGCGGAAATTGCCCTCAACCGGCAAAACCAGGTGGCGCGGGTGCGGTTAAAGGACCGTCCGGCCAACGAGCCGCCTTTGGAGGTGCAGTTGTTTGAGCAAAACCCGGAACTGCTGCGCCAGATTCGCCAGGCCAAGGTCAAGTTAACGGTGGTGGACCAGCCGAGCCACCAGGCGGTGATGGGGTTGCTGGTCAATCTCTTGTTGGGTTTGCTGTTGTTGCTGTTGCTGATTGCCCTGTTGCGGCGGTTGAGCAATGCGCCGGGGGGGCCGGGGCAGGCGCTGAGTTTTGGGCAGTCGCGGGCGCGGTTCCAAATGGCGGCCAAAACCGGGGTGAAATTTGACGACGTGGCGGGGATTGAGGAAGCCAAGGAAGAATTGCAGGAGGTGGTGACGTTTCTCAAGTATCCCGAGCGGTTTACGGCGATTGGGGCGCGCATTCCCCGAGGGGTGCTGTTGGTGGGGCCGCCGGGGACGGGGAAAACCCTGCTGGCCAAGGCAATTGCGGGGGAGGCGGGGGTGCCGTTTTTGAGCATTTCTGGTTCGGAATTTGTGGAGTTGTTTGTGGGGGTGGGGGCGTCGCGGGTGCGGGATTTGTTCCGCAAGGCCAAGGAACAGGCGCCCTGCATTGTGTTTATTGATGAGATTGATGCGGTGGGGCGCCAGCGGGGGATAGGCATCGGCGGCGGCAACGATGAGCGGGAGCAAACCCTCAACCAACTGTTGACGGAAATGGACGGGTTTGAGGGGAATACGGGGGTGATTGTGATTGCGGCCACCAACCGCCCGGATGTGTTGGACGGGGCACTCTTGCGGCCTGGGCGCTTTGACCGGCAGGTGGTGGTGGATTTGCCCACGTTTCAGGGACGCTTGGGGATTTTGCGGGTCCACGCGCGGGACAAAAAGTTGTCGCCGGAGGTGTCGTTGGAAACGGTGGCGCGGCGCACACCGGGGTTTTCCGGGGCCGCGTTGGCGAATTTGCTGAATGAGGCGGCCATTCTCACGGCCCGGCGGCGCAAGGAGGCGGTGACACCGGCGGAAATTGAGGATGCCATTGACCGGATCACCATTGGCCTGACGCTCAATCCCCTGCTCGATGGCAAAAAGAAGCGTTTGATTGCCTACCACGAGGTCGGTCATGCCCTGTTGATTGCCCTTTTGCCCCACACGGACCCTTTGAACAAGGTGACCATTATCCCGCGCTCTGGGGGGATTGGCGGTTTTAGCCAGCAGATTTTCAACGAGGAACGGGTTGACAGTGGCCTGTACACGCGGGCGTGGCTGATGAACCAGATGATTGTCACCTTGGGCGGGCGCGCGGCGGAGGCGGAGGTGTTTGGGGAAAGCGAAGTCACGGTGGGGGCAAGCAATGACCTGCAAACGGTGACCGAGTTGGCGCGGGAGATGGTCACCCGCTACGGGATGTCCGAGTTGGGGTTGGTGAGTTTGGAGGAAACGCTGGAGTGGTGGCAGCGTCCTACCTATTCCGATGAATTGGCGCATCAGGTGGACCAGTTGATCCGCGCGATGACCCAAAAGGCCTATCAGGAAGCCCGCTCCCTGTTGCGTGCCTATCGCCCCCTGATGGACCAGTTGGTGGACCGGCTGTTGGAACAGGAAACCATCGAAGGGGAAGAATTTTACGCCCTGGTGCGGGCGTATCAACAGCAGCAGCAACCCCTATCCGTGGGGAACTAAAGCGGCTGACTGCGACCCCCTAACAAGGAGGTGGCGTAGCCCATCTTTGGTTTTATAGCCAGGTAGGTTAAGGTTGTCGCCTTAAGATTTACGGCTACGCCACGCTTCGTTATGAGAAACCAATGTGGGGTTACGCCCAGCGGCCTATGTCATGTCAACCTTTGTATGCTTAGCTATATCTACAGACACGGCAAACTCCTGGTCTCCGGGATGTGGAAAAGCTCAGCCATCACCTTGGAGGAAGGGGAGTTATTTTTTGCCAACGGCGAGGGCAACCCGCCTGTGGCGATTCCCTGAGGGTGGGAAACGCTGAAGTTTGGGGAAGTCGGTTGGGAGCGGTGCATTTGCCGTTATAGCTAAGCAGGCAAAGGTTGACATATAGAGCAGATGACTGAATCGATGAGGTCATGAAGGTTTTGGGTTGTAGATGTCATGGTTTTTCTAACTCTTTGCTTGATTCTATGCCATGGATGCTCAATCGGATTTATAGTCATTTCGGTTTAGAATGCGACACTAACTTGTGCAATAATTACGAATGATTTCATCAATGGTGGTGCCAGGAGGAGCATACATCCACAATCTTTTTAATGCGCTAAAGTCATGCTCAATATCATTGAGGTCTGGG
>NZ_JBRCEP010000046.1:0-12996 GCF_053491055.1 Gloeomargarita sp. | reverse complement strand
ACCCCATTACCCTGGCAGATTCGGAGCCGCAGCCGGATGTAGCCATTGTGCGCTGGCGGGATGATTTTTACCTGGCAGGACATCCCACACCCCCAGATATTTACTGGATTATCGAAGTCGCTGACACAACCATTGCCTACGACCGAGACATAAAAGTTCCCCTGTATCTGGCAGCGGGCATTCCCGAAGTTTGGTTGGTCAATTTAGACGCCGATTGCCTGGAAGTCTATCGCCAGGAAAAACAACAGATTTTGCAACGGGGACAGACGCTTGCACCTTTGCAATTCCCAGAGCTGGTTTTTACGGTTGATGAATTGTTAGGGTGACAATACGGCAATAATCACTTTTTCGACCACGAAATTGCCCAGATTGCCTACGTATCGTACAAGATAGCCACATGCACTAACCATTGCCATACCCATTGCCTTGGAAAAAATGACTTTATTCCCGGACTAAATATTGGCAAAACCCTTCGGGATAGACGGTCAATTCCCCCTGCAACAAGCGTGCAACCGGCACCCACAAAGCCAATTTCTGGCGTTCCCCTTCGTGAAAGGACAGGGATTCTAATTCGTAAAATTTAGGGTCCACAAACCCACAGCGATACAGTTGAATAATTTCGTGTCCGGGGCGGCCATTGTACGTAAAGATGTTTTCCAAACACCCCAGATATTCAATATCCCGTAGTTCCGCTTGGAGTTCCTCCCGAAATTCCCGTTGCAGCGCCACGCGGCTCGGTTCTCCAAAATCTACCCCACCCCCTAGCGCCCGATAAAACGTCAACTGCCGGGCGGGGTCATAACCCTGGGACAAAAACACCCGGCCCTGGTGCTGAATCAACCCCAACGCCAGCACCCGAATCTGGTCGCTCTTACCCATCACCTACTCCGAGAATTTGCGAAACGCCAGGGTGACATTGTGGCCGCCAAACCCAAACGAATTGGACAAGGCCACCTCCACCCGCATCGCCCGCGCCTGCTGCGGCACATAGTCCAAATCGCACTCCGGGTCCGGGTGCTCCAGATTAATCGTCGGCGGCACCTGGTCATGATACACAGCCAAAACCGTCGCCACCGCCTCAATCCCCCCCGAACCACCGAGCAGATGGCCCGTCATGGACTTGGTCGAACTCACCGCCACCCGATAGGCGTGATCCCCCAGCGCTTTTTTAATCGCCTTGGTTTCCGTCACATCGTTGGCGGGCGTACTGGTGCCGTGGGCATTGATGTAATCCACCTGATCCGGCTGCAGATTGCCATCCTTGAGCGCCAATTCCATCGCCCGGATGGCCCCCTCCCCCTCCGGCGCCGGTGCCGTGATGTGGTAGGCATCGCAGGTCGCCCCATACCCCACCAACTCCGCATAAATGCGCGCGCCCCGCCGCTGGGCATGGCTCAACGCCTCCAACACCAACACCCCAGCACCCTCACCCAACACAAACCCATCCCGGTCGCGGTCAAAGGGCCGAGACGCCCGCGTTGGCTCATCATTGCGCAGCGAAATGGCCTTACACGCCGCAAACGCCGCCACCCCCAACGGCGTAATCGCCCCTTCCGTCCCGCCGCAGATCATCACCTGGGCATAACCCTGCTGGATCAACCGCAGCGCATCCCCAATGGCATTGGAACCAGCAGCACAAGCAGTCACCGGGCAGAAATTGGGGCCTTTGGCGCCCGTATGAATCGCCGTCAACCCCGCCGCCATATTGCAAATCATCATCGGCACGGTAAACGGACTACAGCGATGGGGTCCCTTGGTCAGCAACACCTGTTCCTGCTCCTCCATCATCTGTAAGCCGCCCGTCCCGGTTCCCAGACTCACCCCCACCAGGGGCGCATTCGCCGCCGTAATCTGGAGTCCCGCATCCGCCACCGCCTGCAAACTGGCGCACACCCCAAACTGGGCAAACCGGTCCATCCGCTTGGCATCCCGCCGCTCCAAGTACATACAGGGGTCAAAACCCTTCACCTCCGCGGCAATCCGGCACTCGTGCTGCGACGCATCAAACAGGGTCACCGGCCCCACCCCACTGCGACCGGCCAGCAGACCCGCCCAATAATCGGCCACCGTATTCCCCAGGGGCGTAATGGCCCCCAGCCCTGTGACCACCACCCGTTCCCGCCCTGTCATGGCGCTACGCC
This sequence comes from Gloeomargarita sp., assembly GCF_053491055.1. NCBI lineage: Bacteria > Bacillati > Cyanobacteriota > Cyanophyceae > Gloeomargaritales > Gloeomargaritaceae > Gloeomargarita > Gloeomargarita sp. The sequence continues at coordinate 10,855 of NZ_JBRCEP010000046.1, read as the reverse complement.
GCTACCTTTTGCTGAGCAATATAATCCACCGCCTGTTGCACCGTCGTGATCTGCTCGGCGGCACTGTCGGGAATTTCAATATCAAACGCCTCTTCCAACTTCATCACCAGGTCCACCGTCGCCAGGGAATCGGCCCCCAAATCATTGGTAAAACTGGCCTCCGGCGTCACCTTTTCCAATTCCACATCCAAAGTGTCCGCCACAATCTTTTGCACCTCTGCAAAAATTGCCTGCTTGTCCATGCCACAACTCCATTGGTCATCCTTAGCATCTTAGCGAAATTGGGTCCCCCTGCTCCATCTGTGCCCCCAAAACGGCCCCCAACTCCCGCACCAACCCCTGGCGCACCGCCGTCCCATCCAGTTCCGGGCAAAATTGCACCAAATTGCCCACCCCATAGTCCCGAATCCCACAGGGCACAATCCGGGCAAAGGCCGTCAAATCCGTCGCCACATTCACCGCAAACCCGTGCATGGTCACCCCGCGCCGCACCTTGATCCCCACCGCCGCCACCTTCACATCCCCCACCCAAACCCCAGGATAGCCCGCTTTCCGCGCGCCCGGAATGCCATAGGCCCGCAAGACATTGATGATCGCCTGTTCCAGAGCCCGGAGATATTGGTGCACATCCAACCCGTAATGCTGCAGGCGCACAATCGGATACCCCACCACCTGCCCCGGCCCATGATAGGTGACTTCCCCCCCCCGCTCCGTGCGATAGACCGGGATGCCAATCGTACCCGGCTGAAATTGCAAAAACCCCAAAGACGCTCCCCGCCCCAGGGTATAGACCGGCTCATGTTCTAACAAAGCCAAGACATCCGGCAGGTGGGGATTGGCCAACCGCCGTTCCACCTGCTCCTGCTGCCAGGCCCAAGCCTGGGCGTAAGCCACCCGTTCCCACTGCAAGACGCGAATCATTCTCATAACTCGTGGCGGCTTCCCATCACAGACATTGCTTCAGCATCTGGGCAAACCTAGCCCTATACTAAAAGGAAATCGCATTACCGGTTAGTTTCCTCATGCCAATTTTCAGCGGTACATTTCTTGGATTTTGGCCTGCGGGCAACGGCAAATTCAAATTGATTCGCATTCACGACGGCACGCAGGAACATCGCGTGAAACTGCCCAAATATATGCGGGCGGGACTCCGGCGGGAATTGGTGGTGGGGATGGGGGTAAAAGTCGCGGCGCGTTGGCATGACCAGGAGTGGCAGGCCACCGACATCCGCCTATTTCCAGCCGTAGCACCGTTGGGAGCGCCAGCGAACCCGAACCCCTGTGTAACCGCAACCCAGCCCGCCTGTCGGGTTGAGGTCTGTCACAAGGGCAACTGCCGCAAGCAGGGGAGTATGCAGTTATGGCAACAATTGGGCGACATCATCCAGGGGCAGGGGTGGCAAGAATGGGTGTTTTTGGAAGCAAGTGGTTGTCAAAAAGCCTGCAAACAGGCTCCCAACGTCCGCATCAACGGTCAGCCCTACCCCCAGGCCCAGGTACACACCCTCATCCCAGAATTGGCCGCACGGGTGGAACAGGTGACCCAGACCTAGGGGCATCCACTGGGGAACGTGGTTGGGACAAATTGGCGTGGTTGTGCGTCAAAAACCTGAACGCTTGAGCCAAAAGTGCAGCCCTTCAAGGAATGAGCACCCCTTAACCAACCAACCGTAGCAGCCAGAGGGAATTCTGTTGCATTCCAGACACCCCGGCTCCGGAAAACTTCCCAATAAAATGCTTCAGCACCGACCACACCATCTCAAAGCGGGTATATGATCGCACACCGCTCCACTTTCCTACCCTTAAATATATCCATAATCACCACCTTTCTCTCATCTAATTTTGGACATCAGTCCCTTTCGGAAACCCCTTTCCTTATCCCACCTTTAATCACACCACAACCGACCATCCCTCCCCTAAATCCACCGCTGGAATATTCCTGATTTCTTAACCATAAGCCAAACGTCCAAGTATTCTGTAATAATTCCCATCACATTCTGCCGATATTGTTGCAAAACACCCCCTTGCTTTGCACCTACTTTCTTAGAGATTATAGTCGTTTCACAAGAAAATGCAACACTTTGAGGCACTGGTCATGGCTGTATCCCCTTCCAGGATAGGGTTTGCAGGTAAAGGCGAATGTTGCAAACTTGTTTGAAATGACTATAAATCCTGAGTTTGTGGCTCCTGCCGCACCCGACGGTGTGCCGTTTTTGGGTCACCCCCTAAACCGATGAGCTACCTGGCGGATGGATGTCTTAGCTGCCTCATACACCACAATTCTTTGCCGCAAATCCAGTAAATGGGTTGGCCTATCCCTTGCTCCTTCTCCTTGAGTACTTGTGTGGAATAATTGGCTGTGACTCACAAATCCATCCGCATTAATCACTAATTCAAAATCCTACAGAATACTACAGGGATCAGAAGTATCAAACTTCAAGATTTTGAGGGTTTGTGCCAAAATGCGCATCTAATAATACAAAGCATTCACACCGAGGAGTTGAACTCTCATTGATAACAAAAAATTTTCTCGTTAAGCAAGTTGCCTAACCTGAATTTATGAGTGAACTCTTGCTGTATATTGTACGGGGATAAAAATGGAGCCGAGCGGAATCGAACCGCTGTCCGCGTTGGGTAATAACGTCCCACTCGTTCACAGGCTTAGGCAGTTTCACCCAACTACCAGGGGCCAGTTTTGTCCCAAACTGGCCAGGGGTTTGCGGTTAACACTTAGCTAGCTGGCAACCGCACAAATCCAGCTAGGGCAACCGTTGGGGGAATACGCCCGGAGCTTAACGGTGTCACTCCGAACGCCTCGAAGTCTACCTAGAGACTCTTAGGCGGCAACAACAGCCGCTTTACGAGCAAAAGGAACAATGTTGTTCGCACTTACTTGCTTGAGCCTGGATTTACGAGAGTAGGCTCCCTCTCGGCCTGCATCACGGGATGCGCGTTCGCCAACACGTCGAAACCATTACGGCCCCCTGTGTGGCTATTCCTATTATATAACACCAACCGGTTCGCCCAACCACTCGGCAATTCCCAACCTTTTCACCCCCCACCCTACTCAATGATTCACATAGATCATGCAATTAATGACAATAAATTGCTATTGCCTGTACGTTCGATGCAGCGGGTTGGAAGCAGTTTGGCCGCCCTAGACAAGCCCTCGTCCCTTGGTTAACTCATGCCCGTACTGCGACAGTCATGCAATTGCCCTGTAACTCGGTCGGTAGTTTGCCTTACTTTGTACAAACAAAGCTGACTTGGGGGCGAGACGAAAAATCCCTTAAGCGTGGGGCAAACACCTTGTCAGGAATCACCCAACCCGATTACACTAAGGGGACGTGTCACGCAGGGCCTGCCCATGACTACAGTACCCAAGCGTTCCCGACGCACTCCCTACCAGCCCCAGAACCGGCGGCGCATTCTGTGTGTGTTCCCCCGGTACAGTCCCTCGTTCGGGACGTTTCACCATGCTTACGAGTTGATGCCTGGGGTGAAGGGGTTTATGCCCCCGCAGGGGCTGCTGGTGGTATCGGCTTATATGCCGGAGTCTTGGCAAGTGCGTTTGATTGACGAGAATATCCGACCGGCGCGTTGGTGGGATTATCGTTGGGCAGATGCGGTGATTATCAGTGGGATGCACATTCAAAGGCCGCAAATTTTAGAAATCAATCGCAAGGCGCATCGGCACGGGAAAATTACGGTTTTGGGGGGGCCTTCGGTGTCGGCGTGCCCGGAGTATTATCCAGAGGTGGATATTTTGCATCTGGGGGAATTGGGGGATGCCACGGATGCGATGATTGCCTATTTGGATGCCCACACAGAGCGACCGCCACAGCAGATTATTTTGCAAACCAAACAGCGCGTGCCGCTCCATGAATTTCCCATTCCTGCTTACGAAAAACTCCCCTTGCGCCGGTACTTTATCGGCAGTGTGCAATTTTCGAGCGGCTGTCCTTATCACTGCGAATTCTGTGATATTCCCGCTTTGTATGGCAACAATCCCCGCTTGAAAACGCCCCAACAAATTCTGGAGGAATTAGATGCGATTTTGGCGGCAGGAAATCCGGGAGCAATCTATTTTGTGGATGATAATTTTGTCGGCAATCGCAAGGCGGTGATGGAACTTTTGCCCCATTTGATTCGCTGGCAAAAAGCGCGGGGTTATCCGGTGCAATTTGCCTGTGAGGCCACCTTAAACTTGGCCCAGAGTCCGAAAATTTTAGCCATGATGCGGGAGGCCTATTTCTGTACGGTATTTTGCGGGATTGAAACGCCAGAACCAGAAGCCCTACATGCAATTTCTAAGGATCACAATCTCAGTTTACCCATTCTGCAAAGCATCAAAATTTTGAATAGTTATGGGCTGGAAGTGGTCTCAGGCATTATCCTGGGCTTGGATACGGATACCCCCATGACGGGCGACCGGATTTTGGAATTTATCCGTTTGTCGCAAATTCCCATGCTGACAATCAACCTGCTGTATGCCTTGCCGAAAACCCCTTTGTGGGAACGGTTGCAAAAAGAGGGGCGATTGGTGTTCGATGAAAACCGGGAATCAAATGTCGATTTCCTCATGCCCTACGACCAGGTGGTCGCCATGTGGCGCAAATGTATTACGCGAGCCTATACCCCGGAATTTATCTACGAACGGTTTGCCTACAATTTAGAACATACGTATCCCAACCGGATTCAATTGCCCAACAGTCCGGCGCGCACCTCCTGGGCCAATATCGCCAAAGGGTTAGGGCTGATGTTGAATATCCTCATTAAGGTGGGCCTGTTGAGCGACTATCGGGAAACGTTTTGGAAGTTTGCCAAATTGGCTTGGCAAAAAGGTCAGATTGAAGCCATTATCAGCACCGCTTTGGTCAGCCATCATCTGATTAAATTTGCCCGCGAGTGCGCCCAAGGCCAGGAATCGGCTTCGTTCTACTCGCAAAAACTGCGGCAGCCGGTCGCGGTGACCACCAGTTACTAAATACTCCCAAAACAGCCCGGCGCGCCTCTAGCAACAATCATCAAATGACAAAATTGGCCAATTTGTGCGCGGCAAAGCCACCAGAACCCTTGGTAATAAGGTTCCGACCCTCATGACCGCTAACTTTAAGCTAAGATTAAGAAAAGGTAGCCCGGAGTGATTGCTGTGTTTCTGCGTTTAGCCAATCAGCATCGGGAACTTGTCCGGGACTTGGTGATGAATCTCCAGGCCCTGGCGACGGTTTTGGAACGGCAAGGGCGGCTGGCTTCCTGCTACACCTGTGGCCCGGCCATGAACAGCGCTTCGTTCATGGTCAGTCTGGGGGAAGGGCACCTGATTCGCTTCCTGGTGTCCGACTACGGCATTACCTGGACGGAAATGCGCGACGACCGGGAGTTGATGAAGTTGGAAGGGGCAGAAGCGATCGCCCAACTCCAAGAACTGGCCAATCTGGTGCGCCAACCAGCTACGCCTGCGGAGGTTTAAGCTCCCAGCCGCCGCTCCCACAACCATTCGGCCCACTGCCACGCCGCAAGAAAACTGCTGGGGTTGGCTTTGCCCTGACCCGCAATATCAAAGGCAGTGCCGTGGTCGGGGGAGGTACGCACAAAAGGCAACCCCAAGGTGGTGTTTACCGCCTGCTCAAAGGCCAAGGCTTTGACGGGAATTAACCCTTGGTCGTGGTACAGGGCCAGGCAGGCATCCCAGGGGGAAGGCACCCCCGGTTGCCACCACGCCCGCGCGGGGGCCACCCACAGCGTATCGGGGGGCACCGGCCCTTGGCATTCCACCTGGGGATATTGCGCCCGCATGGCCTGCAGCCAGGGCACCAAAACCTCCTGCTCTTCCCGGCCCAGATGCCCCTGTTCGCCGCTATGGGGGTTCAACCCCGCCACCGCAATGCGCGGCTGCTCCAGGCCGAAATCTTGCCGCAACCAGGCCACCAGCAGGCTGAATTTTTCGGTCAGCAGCGTCGGTGTGAGCCGGGACGGCACCTGGGCCAAGGGAATGTGGGTGGTCGCCAGCACCGTTCGCACCACCCAACCCGTGTAGGGAGAGCGCGCCACAAAGGCCATCGCCGTTTGGGTAGCCCCCGCCGCCTGGGCCAAAAATTCTGTCTGCCCTGCGTAGGCGTAGCCCGCCTGCCGCCAATAGGCTTTGGCAATGGGCGCTGTGACCAACGCCGGACTCCCCAAAGCCAGCGCCGTTTGCAAGTACTGCACACTCAACGCCCCGGTGAGCGCCGAAGGCTGCCCCGGCTGCACTGGCTCTGGCGTCGGCACATCCACCAGCGCCAACGTCGCCGGGTCCGCTGCCGCCTGGCCCAAGGCCCGCAACCGCACGTAGGTGTCCACCAGCACCCTGGCTGAACCCACCACCCGTACCGGCCAGCGGGGGCGGTAGCGGTGGCAGGCTTTGAGGATGAGCTCCGGCCCGATGCCCGCCGGGTCCCCTAAGGTGAGGGTTAGCGTCACCACCTGGGGAGGAAGCGGCTCGCCAAAACACCCAAAAATGGCGCCATTTTCTATGCTTGGTTGGCAGTTTGGTTGGTGGCTTTCGCCCCATTGCTGGAGCGTTCCACCTGGGTTAAGTGAATGTGCTTATAACCGGGTTTGATCTCAAACTCATCCCCCGGTTTCAAACCCATTTTTTGGGTGTAGGCCGCACCGATGACAATTTGCCCGTTGCGATGCACACTCACCCGATAGGTGGGTTCCCGCCCCCGCCCATCGCGGGCATTATCAATGGCCACACCTTTGGCTTGCAAAACCGCATCCATGAACTCAGATACGTTAATCCGTATCTTATCCCCTTTCATGCGGTAGTAACCACAGTATTTGGCCTTCTCCCGCCGGGTCAGATGCCGCAGTTCATCCACCTTTTTCAGCAGGGCTTTTCCCGTGAGTGGTTCCTTCGGTAATTCGGCAACAGTTTCCGTCATATTCTTTCCGGTAAATTGTGATCAATTATTAGCATAGCAGAATTGGTTTTCTGCTCCTAGGGTGGTGCAGGATTTGGGGAGCAATTGCGGCAAAAGTTCCCGGCATTTTGCCAGGAACTCCCGGCCATCCCGCCTGCTGACTTCAGGGGCTACGGGTGGCGAGGGTTTTGAGGTATTCGGTGTTGACGCCCGATTCTCGGACGAGGGCAATTTTGCCGGTGCGGGCGATCTCCCGGATGCCGAATTTCTGTAGCATTTGCACGATGGCAACCATTTTCCCTGGGTCGCCGGTTACCTCCACGGTGAGGGACTCTTCGGCTAAGTCCACCACCCGCGCCCGAAAGACCTGGGCAATTTCGAGGATTTCCCGCCGGGTCAAGGGGGTGGCGTTGACCTTGATCAACATCAATTCCCGCTCCACACAAGGGATGTTGGTAATATCTTGAACCTTGAGGACGTGGATCAGTTTATAGAGTTGTTTGGTGAGTTGTTCGATGGCGCGTTCGTCGCCGGGGACAACCATGGTGATGCGGGAAATCCCAGGCTGTTCGGCAGGGCCAACGGCCAGGCTCTCGATATTAAATCCCCGCCGGGCAAATAAACCGGCAATGCGGGTCAAAACGCCGGCTTCGTCTTGCACTAGGACAGAAAGGGTATGTTTCATGGGTTGTGGGTCCAGAGGGTGGTTTTATTATCCCTGGAAATTGTCCCGGTTGGTCTGGGGTTGGGTCATCCGTTCGGGCTGCACCCATTGGTCAAATTCTGCTGCCGTAAAATAGCCCAATTCCACACCTGCTTGTTTTAGGGTTTTGTGTTCGTGATAGGCTTTGCGGGCGACTTGGGCAGCCCGGTCATAACCTAGGTGGGGGGTAAGGGCCGTAACCAGCATCAACGACTGCTGTAAATAGTGCTGAATTTGGGGGAGATTCGGGGTTAACCCCTGCACACAATGGCGGCTAAAACTGCGACAGGCATCGCCGAGTAATTGTAGGGATTGCCACACATTATAAATAATGAGGGGTTTGCACACATTCAGTTCCAAATTGCCTTGGCTATGGGCAAAACTCACGGCCAGGTGGTTGGCCATGACCTGGATGGCGACCATGACGAGGGCTTCGGCTTGGGTGGGGTTGACTTTGCCGGGCATGATGGAACTGCCGGGTTCGTTGGCAGGCAGGTGCAATTCGCCCAAACCGCAGCGGGGGCCAGAACCCAACCAGCGGATGTCGTTGGCGATTTTGAGGAGGGAACCGGCCAGGGCGTTTAAGCCGCCGCTGAAATGTACTAGGGCTTCATGACCGGCTAGGGCGGCAAAGGGGTTGCGGGCGGGTACCCAGGGAATGCCGGTCCATTCCTGGAGGAGTTGGGTGACCCGCTGGGCAAAGCCAGGGTGGGTGTTGAGGCCGGTGCCGACGGCGGTGCCGCCTAGGGCCAGTTCGTACAGAGTGGGCAGGCAGGCCTCGAGGTGGGTTTGGTGGTGGGTGAGGTGGGCGACGTACCCGGAAAATTCCTGGCCGAGGGTAAGGGGCACGGCGTCCATCAGGTGGGTGCGGCCAATTTTGGCGATGTCTTGCCAGGCTTGGGCTTTGGCCTGCAAAGCAGCGCGCAGTTCCTCTAGGGCAGGCTGCAGGTGGCGGCGGTAGGTTAAGACGGTCGCCAGGTGCATGGCGCTGGGAAATACATCGTTGGAGGATTGCCCCAGGTTCACGTGGTCGTTGGGATGGACGGGGGTTTTGCTGCCGCGGGGGTGGCCAAGCAATTCGTTGGCGCGGTTGGCAATGACCTCGTTGACGTTCATGTGGGTTTGGGTGCCGGAGCCGGTTTGCCACACCTTGAGGGGGAATTGGTCATCCCACTGTCCCTGGGCCACTTCCTGGGCGGCCTGTTGGATGGGGCCAGCCAGGGTGGGGTCGAGGCGTCCCAATTCCTGATTGGCTTGGGCCGCTGCCTGTTTGATCAGGGCCAGGGCGTGGATGACGGCCAGGGGCATGGATTCGCTGCCGATGGCAAAGTATTGCACGGACCGGGCGGTGTGACTGCCCCAGTAGGCGTGGACGGGGACGGCGACGGGGCCAAAACTGTCGGTTTCGGTGCGAAACTCCGGGGAAGCAGACATGGACTTGACATTGTAGGTTTGAGTGTTAAAATAGCGCATTACATTTTCGCAGGATCAAGCGGGCATGGCGGATCAGTCCTTGACGCCCACCTTGGCAGGCGTCCTCACCCTCAAGGAGCTGGTGGCGCGTTCCCAAAGGGAGCATCGCAAAATCCAGGAACTGCTGAGCTATTTGGGTTCTGCCCTGCGGAATTTGCACAATCTGAACCAGTTTTTGCAACTGATTCCGGTAATTGCCACGCGGGTGTGCGATGGGGAGGGGGCGGCGCTGTTGCTCTGGCAAGCCAAGGACCGGCGTTTGACCTTGGCCCAGTTCCATTCCCATCGGGAGGATTGGTACCAGCGGGTGGGGGAACCGTTGGCGGCCTACGTGCGCCAGTTGCCTGCCGGGCCGGCCCCCAGTTTGTTGGCCCGCTTGGAGGCGGAATTACCGGCGGTGGTGCCATTGGAGGCGGTGGGAACGGCGGTGATTGTGGCCGGCCAGGAACAGGGGTGGCTGGTGGTCTTCAGCGACCGCCCCGGTTTGTTGACCACGGATGCCCGCAAACAGTTATTGAACCTGGTGGCGGACCAGACGGCAGTGGCGATTGAGCAGGAACAGTTGCGGCTGGCCTTGCGGGAACGGGAACGGCTGGACCGGGAGTTGCAACTGGGCGCCGAAATTCAAAAGCACCTGTTGCCGGAAACCCATCCCCAGATTCCGGGGTTGCAATTGGCATCCCGCTATTTCACCGCGCAGTGGGTCGGCGGCGATTATTACGACTTTATCCCGGTGGCGGGGGGACAACGCTGGGCGATTGTGATCGGGGATGTGATGGGCAAGGGCGTGCCTGCCGGGTTAATCATGACCATGACCCGCGGCATGTTGCGCTCGGAAGTCTTACGGGGGAATTCCCCGGCGGACATTCTCAGCCACCTCAACCAGGTCATGTACGAGGATTTGACCAACTCCCACCGCTTTGTCAGCCTGTTTTATTCCGAATACGACCCGGCCACCCGCCGCTTGACCTTTTGCAATGCCGCCCACAACCCGCCGCTGCTTTGGCAAGGTGCCTCCCGGCAGATTCTCCAGTTGGACACCGCAGGGATGCTCATTGGTCTAGAACCCCAAGCGCTTTATGAAAACGGCACGGTGACCCTGGCGCCGGGGGATGTCCTAGTGTACTACACAGACGGCGTTACGGATGCCGCCAACGTCCACGGGGCACGGTTTGAAACGGCGGGGTTGTTACAGGCAGTGCAGGAGGCCTGCGGGTTACACACCGATGCCCAGGATATTTTGGAGTACCTGTTTATGCAGGTGAAGGCCTTTATCGGGGCGCGGGGCAGGGCGGGCGATGATATTACCCTGATTGTGGCGCGGGTGACCGCCTAATCCCCAGCCGTTTCGCTTGGCTCCACTGCCTGCTGTAACCGCTCCCATTCTTCAGGTGAAAGGTGTTCCAGTTGCCGGGCCAGCCAGGCGCGGTCGTACTGTTCCCGCTGGCGATGGTAGGTCATGTCCTTGCGCACCACCCGCACCGCATAGGTGGCAATCCAGCCCATCAACCCCCCCATCAACAGCACCTGCGTCCAAAACCCCGCCTGCAACCCATGACCTATGACACGTTTATTTTCTCTGCTACTCTCAATTTAGCACTTCTGGAACGAGGATTCTCTTTCTTCTCCTCTTCCGAAGGAGTTATGGGACGTTTATGTACAAGGCGTATTACGGGTTTTCGTCCACATACGCAGGTTGGAAACCAGGGTGGACACTGGCATCCTTTAGCCAGATTCAAAAAAGTTTCCTTAACAATGCGATCCTCCAGGG